>JBBSIS010000044.1:0-18922 GCA_038231955.1 Acidimicrobiales bacterium | reverse complement strand
GGCCCGTACCGCCGGCGTACCCGTCCGGGGCGAGGTCGAGCTGGCCGCCCGGTGGTCGACAGTGCCTTTGGTGGCCGTGACCGGTACCAACGGCAAGACCACGGTCACCAGTCTGATCGCCGACATGCTGGCGGCTTCGGGCGTCCGTTCTATGGCCGCCGGGAACATCGGCCTCCCGCTGTGCGAGACCGCCGGGGCGGAGGTCGACGTTGTGGTCGCCGAGGTCTCCTCCTTTCAACTGGCCTACTCGGAGTCATTCCACCCCGCGGTGGCCGTGTGGCTGAACCTGGCCGCCGACCACCTCGACTGGCACGCCGACCTCGGTTCGTACGTGGCGGCCAAGGCGCGCATATGGGCCCGCCAGGAGGCCGGCGACGTCGCCATCGTGAACGCCGACGACCCTGTCGTCATGGCCGAGGCGGCCAGGGCTCCTTCGAGCGTGGTCACCTTCGGCCTGCGCCAACTCGCCGACTTCGGGGTCACCGACGGCTGGCTGCGCGGCCCCGGTGGCCCACTGGTCGAAGTGGCCCGGTTGCCGCGCGCCCTTCCGCACGACGTCTCGAACGCCCTGGCTGCGGCCGCGGCCGCCCTGGCCGCCGGCGCCTCGCCCGAGGGGGTGGCGGCTGTACTCACCGCGTTCGGTGGGCTGCCCCACCGCCTCACCCTTGTGGGCTACGGCGGCGGCGTCCGCTGGTACGACGACTCCAAGGCCACCAACCCCCACGCCACCGTGGCCGCCGTCGGCGGCTTCGAGTCGGTCGTGCTGATCGCCGGAGGTCGCAACAAGGGCCTCGATCTTTCGGCTCTGACCCAGGTCGCCGGTCGGATCAGGTCCGTCGTGGCCATCGGCGAAGCCGCCCCCCAGATCACCGCCGCCTTCGCCGGCGTTCGCCCGGTCAGCGTCGCCCCGACCATGACCGATGCGGTCGCCATGGCGTCCGCGGCCGCCCAGTCGGGCGACGCCGTGCTCCTGTCGCCGGGATGCGCGTCCTTCGACTGGTACCGGTCCTACACCGAGCGGGGCGATGACTTCGCTCGCGCCGTGCACGTTCTCCTGGAGGCACAGCATGTCGAATGACCCACCGACGACGACGCGCCCACCGACCCGCCGGCCGCTCCGGTCCCGGGGACCACGGCCCGAGCGGTCCGTTGGACGCGGGCGGCGACCCGGGGGTTCCTCTTCCCAGCCGGCACGGTCAGGTCGTTCGCCCGAGGGCGGCCCACGGCCTGGACGAACTGGCTCGCGAGGCGCCGCCGCTGACTCCGGCTGGCTGCTGATCAGCGCAGTGGTGGCCATGCTGTGCGTCGTCGGCCTGATGATGGTGCTCTCGGCGTCGTCGGTGGAGGCCCTTCGGAGCTACGGCGGGGCATGGGTGTTCTTTCAGCGCCAGGTGGTCTGGGTCGTGATCGGCTCCGTGGCCCTGGCCGGCGTGGCCCGGGTCGACTACCACCGCTGGCAGCGCCTCGTGATCCCCATGGTCGTGGCGTCGTTCGTCCTGCTCCTCCTGGTGCTCGTGCCCGGCGTCGGCATCACGGCCGGCGGCTCCACCCGTTGGCTGGGCGCCGGGTGGCTTCGGATCCAGCCGTCGGAGCTGGCCAAGCTGGCCGTGCTGCTCTTCGGTGCCGACCTCATGGCCCGGCGGGCCGACCAGGTCCACGACTGGCGGGCCGTGCTGCGGCCGATGGCCCTGACGACCGGTTTCCTGGCCGCCCTCGTCCTGCTCCAGCCCGACATGGGCACCACCATGCTGATGGTGCTGATCGTGCTCATCATGCTCTTCGTCGGTGGCCTGCCCGTCATCACCATGTGCAGCATCGGGGCCGTCACCGCGCTGGGATCGCTGGCCATGGCCAAGGTCGAGGGCTACCGGTGGACCCGGGTCCTGTCCTTCCGTGACCCCTTCGGTGACGCCGCGAACACGGGCTACCAGCTCTCGCAATCACTGGTCGCCCTGGGCACCGGGCATGTCGGCGGTGTCGGCCTCGGCGCCAGCCGGGCCAAGTGGGGCTTCCTTCCCAATGCCCACACCGACTTCATCTTCGCCATCGTGGGCGAAGAGCTTGGTCTGATCGGCACCATCCTCGTCGTGTCCCTGTTCGTCTTCTTCGCCATCCTGGGGATGAGGGTCGCCCTACGGGCGCCCGATCGCTTCGGCGCCCTCCTCGCCGCCGGCGTGACGGCCTGGGTGTGCGGCCAGGCCGTCGTCAACATGGGCGCCGTCATCGGCCTGCTGCCCGTCACCGGCGTGCCTCTGCCCTTCGTGTCCTTCGGTGGGTCGTCGCTCGTCGTCACCATGATCGCCGTCGGGATCCTGCTGAACATCGCCCGCCAACCGATGCCGACCAGGGCCCGTACATCGTCTCGTCCCGCTCGGAGGTCATCGTCCCCATGACGACCTGGGCGATCATCGCCGGGGGCGGTACCGCCGGCCACGTCGTACCCGGCCTGGCCGTGGCCCGGGCCCTGGTCCGGCGCGGCCACGCGGCATCGTCCATCCACTGGGTGGGCAGCCAGCGGGGAACGGAGGGGGCCATGGTGGCCGCCGCCGGCTTCGAGACCACGCTCCTTCCCGGGCGGGGCATCCAGCGCCGGCTGACGGCCGAGAACCTGGACGCCGCCGCGGGCCTGGCCCGGGCCCAGGTCACCGCCGTCGGTCTGCTCCGGGCCCGTCGACCGTCCGTGGTGCTGGCCATGGGGGGGTGGGCCAGCGCCTCCTGCGGCCTGGCCGCCGAGGCCCTGGGCATCCCGGTGGTGGTGGCCGAGCAGAACGCCGTCCCCGGGGCCGCCAACCGGTTGGTCGGGCGCTTCGCCCGCGCCGCCGCAGTCCCGTTCCCCGGGACCCGGCTGCCGAGGGCGGTCGTGACCGGCAACCCCGTGCGCGACGAAATCCTCGCCGTCGACCGCAGCCCCGCCGGGCGGGCCATGGCGCGCCGCACGTTGGGCCTGCCCGTCGACCGGCAGCTGGTCGCGGTCTTCGGCGGCTCGCTCGGTGCCTTGCGCCTGAACAACGCGGTGCTCGGAGCGCTGGGCACCTGGGCGGAGCGCAACGACCTGGCCCTGCGCCACGTCGTCGGCGAGCGTGACTGGGCGCTGGTCACCGGCCGGGTGCCGGCGCTCCCCGCTGGAGGCCTCGTGTACCAGCCGGTCCGCTACGACGACAGCCGCGAGCTGTCGCTGGTCGCCGCCGACCTGGTGGTGTCGCGGTCCGGGGGTAACACCGTCGCCGAGCTCGCAGCCGTCGGCCTGCCGTCGGTGCTGATCCCTCTGCCCGGCGCTCCTGGTGACCACCAAAGCGCCAATGCCCGCTACCTGTCGGGGGCGGGGGCGGCGGTCCTCGTGCCCGACGACATGTTCTCGGCCGCCCGCCTGCTCAGCGAGGTCGACGGCCTGCTCGCCGACCCCAAGCGGCTGGCGAGGATGGCCGACGTCGCGGCCGGCACCTCCCGCCGCGACGCGGCCGAGGCCGTCGCCGCTCTGGTCGAGGCTCATGCGCGAACCTGAGCGACTCGACCTTTCCCGGCCGCTGGCCATCCACGTCGTGGGCCTGGGGGGCGCAGGGATGAGCGCCATCGCCGAGGTGCTCGTCGCCATGGGCCACCGCGTTTCCGGCAGCGACCTCCGACCGTCGCCGGCCCTCGACCGCTTGCGGGGCCTGGGCGTCGAGGTCACCGTCGGCCACGACGGCGCCCACGTGGGCGAGATCGATGTCGTCACCAACTCCACCGCGGTGCCGGCCGGGAACCCCGAGCTGGTCGCGGCGCGCGCCCGCTCCATCCCGGTACTGGCCCGGGCCGAGATGCTCTCAGCCATCACCAGGTTGCGCCGCACCGTCTCCGTGGCCGGCACCCACGGCAAGACCACCACGTCGGCGATGCTGGCTGTGGCCATGGGGTCGGCCGGGCTCGACCCGTCCTACGTGGTGGGCGGCACCATCGGCGCCGGGGGGACCGGCGCGCACTGGTCGGCGGGGGAGTGGCTGGCGGTCGAGGCCGATGAGAGCGACGGCACCTTCGCCGACCTGGTCACCGACGTGGCCCTGGTGACCAGCGTGGAGCCCGACCACCTCGAGCACTACGGCAGCTTCGACCTCCTGGTCGCCGCCTTCGAGGGCTTCCTCGCCGCCGCCCCCGGCGGCCGCATCGTCTGCGCCGACGATCCCGTGGCCTTGCGATTGGGCGCCGCGGCCGGGGCGTCGACCTACGGATTCAACGCCGACGCGTCGCTGCGCATCACCGACTTTGTGCCCGACCGGTCCGCCAGCCGGTTCACGGTGGTGAGCGACGGGGTGGAGCTCGGAGCAGTCATGGTGCCGATGCCGGGGCGGCACAACGCCCGCAACGCCACCGGGGCCCTTGCCGTCGCCCTGCTGGTCGGGGCCACCTTCGAGCGTGCCGCAGCCGGTATCGCCGGCTTCCCCGGCGTTGGGCGCCGCTCCCAACTGCGGGGCGAGCGGGGAGGGGTGACCTTCGTCGACGACTACGCCCACCTGCCCGGCGAGGTGACGCCGACCCTGGCCGCCGCAGCTGACGGTGGTTGGGACCGGATCGTCTGTGTGTTCCAACCCCATCGCTACAGCCGGACCCAGGCCCTGTGGGCCGACTTCGCCGACGCCTTCGTCGACGCCGACCTTGTCGTCGTCACCGAGGTGTACCCAGCCGGTGAGGCGCCCCGGGCGGGGGTGTCGGGGGAGCTCATCGCCGCCGCGGTGCGGACCGCCCATCCCGCCGCGTCGGTCGAGTGGCAGCCCGATCGCCGGGCGCTGGTGACCTTCCTCCGCGGCGAGTTGCGACCCGGCGACCTCTGCCTGACTCTCGGCGCCGGCGACCTCACCACCCTGGCCGACGAGCTGCTGGTCGACGAGCTGCCGCTCGACAGGGCGGACGAGCGATGACCAGTCGCACCGACGACGCGCTGGAGGCGGCCGCCGCCGTCCTGGGTGACCGGGCCCGGCGCGAGGTCGCCCTCGGCCCTTTCACCACCTACCGGGTCGGCGGCCCGGCCGCACTGTTCCTGGCCGACGCCGACCAGGACGACCTGCATCTCCTGCGCGCCGCGGTGGCGGTCAGCGGTCTACCGGTGCTCGTCGTCGGCCGGGGCTCCAACCTGCTGGTCGCCGATGCGGGCTTCGCCGGAATCGCGGTGACCCTGGGCGACCGCTTCGCCGACATTCAGCCCGACCACGAGCCCCCCGCCCCGGACGGCGGTCCGGGCGAGCGACGCTCGGTGCGGGCCGGAGGGGCGGTGAGCCTGCCCGTGCTGGCCCGGCGCACCGCCGCCCTCGGGCTTCGCGGCTTCGAGTGGGCCGTCGGCGTGCCCGGCTCGGTCGGGGGCGCAGTGCGGATGAACGCCGGTGGCCACGGGTCCGACATGAGGACCACCCTGACCCGGGCCTGGGTCTTCGACCTGGCCGGCGGCGCCGAGGAGCCCGTGGTCGAACGTGTTGCCGTCGACCTCGACCTGCGCTACCGCCACTCGGCCATCCGGCCCGCTCAGGTGGTCGTCGCCGCCGAGGTCGCCCTCACGCCGGGCGACCGCATCGCCGCCGAGGAGGAGATCACCGGCATCGTGCGCTGGCGTCGCCGGCACCAGCCCGGTGGGGCCAACGCCGGATCGGTCTTCGCCAACCCCGACGGCGATTCGGCGGGTCGGCTCATCGACGTCGCCGGGCTGCGCGGGTATCGCCGGGGCTCGGCGTCGATCTCGGCGAAGCATGCCAACTTTATCCAGGTCGACGAGGGCGGCTCGGCGACCGACGTGCGGGCCCTGGTGGACGAGATTCGCGCCGTGGTGCTCGACCGCTTGGGCGTGGAACTCGCCCTGGAGAACCACCTCATCGGTTTCGCGACAGCACCCTCGAGTGGAGGTTGATGGTTATGGATCCCCGGATACGTCGACGACGTGTGGAGGTCCGTCGCCAGGAGGGACGGCATCGGCTCAGGATGCTCGTGGCTGGCTCGGCCGTGGTCATCACCGGTTGCGCAGGCTGGGGGGCGACCCGTTCGCCCCTGTTCGACCTCGACCATGTCGTCGTGGACGGGGCCTCCCACATCAGCGCCGATCAGGTGCGGGCCGCTTCCGGCCTCCGCCGGGGCCAGCCCCTGACCGACGTGGACCGCGAGTCGGTCGCCGCCGCCGTCGGGGCCCTACCCTGGGTCCAGGAGGCCACGGTGGCTCGTCACTGGCCGTCGTCGGTCACCATCCGGCTCACCGAGCGCGCCCCGATCGCCGCCACCGCCGCCGCCGGGAGCGGCTTCGCCCTGGTCGACCGGTCCGGCGTCGTCGTCGACCACGCCGCCGCCATGCCCCCCGGACTGGTGGCGCTGACCGGGCTACCGCCCGCCGGAAGCCCCGGGAGCCATCTGAGCGCCGAGGGTGTCGCCACCTTGACCGTCGCCGTCGCCTTGCCGAGCAGCCTGATCGCCCGCACCGCGGGTGTCACCCCCGCACCGGGGGGCCGTGAGGTCGAGCTGCACCTGGCGCCCGAGGGAACGGTCAGGCTCGGGCCTCCCGAGGATCTGGCCAAGAAGTTCGACGCCATCGCCACCATGCTGGCCCGGGTCGATCTTCGCAACCTCGCCGTCCTCGATGTCCGCCGACCGGAAAGCCCGGTGTTGACGCGACGGGAGACCCCCACTAAAGTTTCGACCCAAGGGGCAGGTTGACATAACTCTCAACCTCAAGTGTACGTAGAGGTTGGGAGTTACAGGATCGTGGCAGTGACCGCAGGACGACGGGATATCGATACGCAGCGCGGCAAAGCCTCGGCGAAGGCTCGGCCTCGGAACGTCAAACCCTCAGGAGGGCCGATGATCGGCGCACCACAGAACTATCTGGCAGTGATCAAGGTCGTCGGCATCGGCGGCGGTGGCGTCAACGCCGTCAACCGGATGATCGACGCTGGGCTGCGAGGCGTCGAGTTCATCGCCGTCAACACCGACGCCCAGGCGCTGCTCATGAGCGACGCCGACGTGAAGCTCGACATCGGTCGAGAGTTGACCCGCGGCCTCGGCGCCGGCAGCGACCCCGAGGTGGGGGCCCAGGCGGCCGAGGCCCACCGCGACGAGATCGAGGAGGTGCTCAAGGGCGCCGACATGGTCTTCATCACCGCCGGCAAGGGCGGTGGCACCGGCACCGGCGGTGCGCCGGTCATCGCCGAGATCGCCAAGCAGCTCGGTGCGCTCACCGTCGGCGTCGTCACCCGGCCGTTCGCCTTCGAGGGGCGGCGCCGCTCGGTCCAGGCCGAGACCGGCCTCGCCAAGCTCAAGGAAAAGGTCGACACCCTCATCGTCATCCCCAACGACCGACTGCTCTCGGTCTCCAACGACAAGACCTCGGCGCTCAACGCCTTCAAGATGGCCGACGAGGTGCTCCTGCAGGGGGTCCAGGGCATCACCGACCTCATCAACACGCCGGGCCTCATCAACACCGACTTCGCCGACGTGAAGATGATCATGACCAACGCCGGCTCCGCCCTCATGGGCATCGGCTACGCCTCGGGCGAGGGCCGGGCCCTGAATGCGGCCCGGGCCGCCATCTCCAGCCCGCTGCTGGAGGCTTCCATCGAGGGCGCCCGGGGCATTCTGCTGAACATCTCGGGCGGCAGCGACCTCGGCCTGTTCGAGGTGAACGAGGCGGCCGAGATCATCCACGAGGTCGCCCACCCCGACGCCAACATCATCGCCGGGATGGTGATCGACGACGCCATGGGTGACGAGGTGCGCGTCACCGTCATCGCCGCCGGCTTCGACCGCTGGGACGAGGGTCGCGACCGTCAGGTCGAGGCGCCACCCGCCGCGGCCCCGACCAGTCGTGGCCCGATCCTCGGTCTCGGTGGCCGGCGCGAGCGCGAGCCCGGGAAAGATCGCGATCGCAGCCGTAGTGACGACCTCTTCGCACCGGTCGACGACGACCTCGGCCTGGGCTCCGACGACGACGACGACTTCGACGTCCCCTCGTTCCTCAAGTGAGGCCGCGCACCTCATGAGCTCGACCGCCTCATGATCAAGGAGGGCGCCGCCCTCCGAGTCCCGCTCTCGCTGTCGACTGCCCACGTCGCGTGTACGGGGCGGGACGAGGGCGACATGGGTCACGGCGGGCGGTATGTGGTCACTGTGAGCCCCGACGTGGCCGCGCGCCGGCGCGCCGTGGTCGACCTTCCATGGACCTGGCTCCGTCAGGTGCATGGCAGTGCCGTCGTGCGGGTCGACGCGCCCGGGGATGGCGCAGGTACCCGCGCCGACGCCGCCGTCACCGACCGGGCGGGCTGTGCCCTCGCCGTGTTCAGCGCGGACTGCGCACCGCTGGCACTGGCCAGTCCCGAAGGCGTGGTCGCCGTGGCCCATGCCGGGTGGCGAGGGGTGGCGGCCGGCGTGATCGAGGCGACAGTTGCCGAGATGCGTGCCGTGGGCGCGTCCGACATCGAAGCGGTCATCGGACCGTGTGCGCACGCCGGCTGTTACGAGTTCGGCGAGTCCGACCTCGACGCCGTGGCCATGCGCCTGGGCGACGGCGTGCGGTCGACCACCACGACGGGCACGCCCGCCCTCGACCTGCCTGCCGCGGTGCGGGTCGGGCTGGGCAACGCCGGTGTGGTCGACGAACACGTGCGCGATGTCGACATCTGCACCGCCTGCTCGGTCGACCATTTCTCCTGGCGGGCGGGGAAGGACCAGCAACGCCAAGCCACGGTGGTGTGGCGGTGACGGCCGGCTCGCCGGCGACGACGATCGATACTGTCGTGGTCGCCGAACGATTGTCGACCGTGCGCGACCGCATCGCCGCCGCCGGGGGCAGCACCGACGACGTCGTCGTCGTCGCCGTGACCAAGGGCTTCGGCCCGGACGCGGTGACGGCGGCGGGCGCGGCGGGGCTCACCGACGTCGGCGAGAACTACGCCCAGGAGCTGGCCGGCAAATGGGAGGCGTCGGGCGGCGTCATCGAAGGCCGGCACTGGCACTTCCTCGGACGGGTGCAGCGCAACAAGGTGCGCTCCATCGCGCCCGCCGTCGAGCTGTGGCAGGGCGTCGACCGGGAGGGAGCAGGCCGGGAGATTGCCCGGCGGGCGCCGGGCGCCGGCGTACTCGTCCAGGTCCGGATCTCGGACGACCACGACGGCAGCGGCGGTGGCGGCGGGGAGGAAGCGCGCAACGGCTGCGCGGCGGCCGAGGTTCCCGCCCTCGTGGAAGCCCTCGAGGGCCTGGGCCTTCAGGTGCGAGGATTGATGGCGGTAGGGCCGAAGGGCCCGCCCGAGCTGGCCCGCTGCGGGTTCCGGGAGGTGTCGGCGTTGGCCGAACGTCTGGGCCTGGCGGTGCGGTCGATGGGTATGTCCGCCGACCTCGAGGTGGCGGTAGAGGAAGGGTCGACAATGGTCAGGGTCGGTCGTGCGCTGTTCGGGCCACGGCCCCTCGGCCCACGAACGCGGCGATAGGCTCAGCGAGCCAAGGAGGCGACGCAAGATGGCATCTATCTGGCGACGGACCATGGTCTACCTGGGGTTGGTCGACGACGACGAGTACGAGGAGTACGAGCCGTACGACGAGCCCGCGCCCCAGGCCCAGCAAGCGCCGCCGTCGCGGCGCGCCGTGCGCGGGGTCCCCGAGCCGACGGACACCGCGATCTACGAGGAGCCCAGCGCGGTGCGCACCATTCCTCGTGACGACGGCGGTTCCATGGGCAGCGGGCCCATGGAAGGGCGCGGCACGGGTGGGGGGAGTGACCGCAGTGGCATCACGATCGAGCGCGCCGTGGTCGACCGGGGCGGAAGCGACAGGGGTGGGATGGAACGCATCGGCATGGAACGAAGCACGGGCGCGGTGACCGTCCAGCAACGCCCGTCGGTGGTGCGGCCGTTCAGCCAGCCGCAGGCCGCCAAGGTCCACGTCGTCGTGCCGGTAGGGTTCAACGACGCCCAGGAGATCGGGGACAAGCTGAAGGCCAACCGACCCGTGATCGTCAACCTGCAAGGGATCGATCGCGAACTGTCGAGACGGCTGATCGACTTTTCGTCCGGCCTGACCTACGGGCTGGGCGGGGCCATGGAGCGTGTGGCCGACCAGGTCTTCCTACTGACGCCGTCGAACGTCGAGGTGTCCGCCGACGAGAAGCGCCGCTTGCAAGAGCGCGGCCTGTACCGCGCCTGACGTGATCAGCACTCTCATCTGCAGGCTCCTGCAGGCGTACCTCATCGTCATGTTCGCGAGGATCATCCTTTCGTGGTTCCCTGTCGAGCCGGGCTCCGGGATCGCGTCGGTCTACGGGTTCCTCTACTCGATCACCGAACCGGTCCTGGGCCCCATCCGCAGGGTGCTGCCTCCCGTGGGCATGGGCGGGATGGGCCTCGACCTTTCGCCCATCGTCGTGTTCTTCGGCATCACGATCCTGCAGGGCATCATCTGTTAGTAGCGTGGGCGGCGCGGTACGGACGGCGACCGCAGCGGCGAGCGCGTAGCCTGGCGTTCGCAGCAAATTGGCCCGCGGTCCTGCACCGCGAGAACAGATTGGGATGGTGACGTGTTGGTTCTGGTGAGCTTCGTGCTCGTCCTGGCAGCCGCAGTGACGCTGGTGGTCGGACTGCTGCAGTCAGGGTTGACTCTCATTTACCTCTCGATCGGCTGCAGCGTGCTGGCGGGCGTCGTGTTGGCCGTTGCCGTCCTGCGGGGCCGGCCCGAGCCGAAGGCCGCCGCCCCCGGCCGCTCCTTCTCCCCCTCTCCCCAGTCGGCCCAGCCTGCGCAGTCGACCCAACCTGCACAGTCGACCCAGCCTGCACAGGCGCCTGCGTCTGTCGGCGCACCGAGCAGCGGGGCCCAGAGCACCAGCTCATGGACTCCGCCGGGCAGTTCCCCGCAACCATCCTCATCGGCGTCCACCGCCCCCTACGGGCGATCGTCGGACGCGCCCGGCGAGGACGTCGCCACCAAGGCCGCGGGCGCCGCGTTGCTCGGCCGCCTGCGCGGCAAGCGTGGCGACCAGGGCGGAACGACAGCACCGCCGGAGCCCGTCGTCGAAATCGTCCCCGCCGTCGGGGCCGTGCCCACCGCGGATGCCACCACCGAGATGCCCGCCTTCGCTCCGACAACGGACGACGACAGCTTCCCCATCCCCAACTACGACCGCCTCCGTGCCACCGAACTGCTCTCCCAGCTCTCCGCCCTCGACCGCAACCAGCTCAAGACGGTGCGGGAGCGTGAGGCCAACGGCAAGAACCGTTTTACCATTATGAGCCGGGTCGATGCCTTGCTCGACACCACCGACGAGCCCGCGTGGGAAGTCGACGACGACGAGTGGGACACCGATGCCGTCGCCGAGCCCGAGGTATTCGTCGCCGAGCCCGAGGTGCTCGTGGCCGAGACGGTGGTGATCGACGACGGGTACGACGACGACTTCGAGGAGGAGCTCGAGGAGGCGCCGTCGGCCACCGGAGCCGGATTCCCGATCGAGGCCTACGACACCCTCACTGTGGGCCAGATCCTGCCCCGCCTGAGCGATCTGGGCCCCGAAGAGCTCGCCGAAGTGCGCAGCCGGGAAGAGATGGGCCGAGGCCGAGGAACGATCCTCGACCGGATCGATCGTCTGGCGTCGCGGCGGGCGCCAGCGGCCAGGGCCATGCCCGCGCCTGCTGCGCCGGCGCCGGTCCGCAAGGCCCCTGCCCGCCGGGCCGCGGGCGCCTCGAAGGCCACCGCTCCCGCAGCCAAGCGGGCGACCAAAGCACCGGCTCGCCGCCCGGCGGCCGTTGCCCTGCCGCCGGTGACCAAGACGAGGGCTCCTCGAACGGCGGCCCCTGGGAAGACGGTCGCCGGGCCGTTGCCGTCGAAGGTTGCTGCGCCCCGCAAGGCCCGGGCGCCCAAGACCGCCGCTCCCGTCGTCCCCGTCCCTCCGCAGACGTCGACCGGCAGGGTCCCGGCCAAGCGGGCCAAGAAGGCCTAGCTCACAGAACCAAGCCTCGGCCACGTCGTCGGGCGCCCGGCGACCGGCTCACGGCCCCACGACACGGAGGTCGACCCGGAGGCTTTCGCCCTCGACGTCGAGATCGGCGGCGTCGGCGCCAACCGTTCCCACCATGATCTCCGTCGCCAGCACCTGGGCCGACAGCCACGGCCGATGGGCGTCGATGGCGGCGACCAGGCGGGGCCCGGCCTCCATGGTGAGGGCGATTCGGTCCGACAGGGCAAGGCCGCGCTGCTTGCGCAGGTCGTTGACATCGCGGGCCACCTCGCGCGCCAGACCCTCCAACCGAAGCGACTCGTCCAGCTCGAGGTCGAGGGCGACGGCCCATCCCCCGTCCTGAGCCAGGGCGAAGTCTTCGTGACGTTTGGCGCGCACCTCGACGTCGTCGGGCCCCAAGCGCTCGCCCGCCACCTCGACGTAGCCGTCGGTGTCGAGGGCCTTTCGTATCTCGGAGCCGTCCGCCGCGGCCAGCGCCGCCTTGACCTCGTTGACCCGAGGGCCCAGCCGCGGGCCGAGGGACCGAAAGTTGGGCACCACTGTCCACGTCATCAGGCCGGTCAGGGTCTCCACGTCCTCCAGCGCCCGCACGTTGAGCTCGGCCTCCACCTCGGCGCGCACGCCGGGCGACAACGTCGCGCCCGGGTGTAGCAACAAGGCCCGGCGCAGGGGCTGTCGGGTGCGGACGCCGGCGTCGGTGCGCGCCGCCCGCCCCAGTCCCACCAGGCGGCGGGCGGCGTCCATCTCCGCAGCCAGTGCAGTGTCCGGCGGCCCCACCGCCGTAGGCCAGTCGGTGAGGTGGACCGAGGCCTTGCCGGTCAACACGCCGTGCATCTCGTCGGCCAGGAACGGGCAGAGCGGGGCCAGGAGCTGGGCGGTCACGACGAGGCACCGGTACAGCACGGCGTGGGCGCCACCGTCCGACGGGGCGTCGGGACTGCCCCAGAAGCGGGACCGCGACCGGCGCACGTACCAGTTCGACAGGTCGTCGACGAAGGTGGCGATGGCCGTGGCCGCGCCCAGAGCGTCGAAGGCCTCGAGGTCGTCGGTGACCTCGATGATCGTGGCCCGCAGCTGAGAGAGGATCCACCGGTCCATGACGTGATTGGTGACCCAGTCGCCGGGCTGCCAGCCGTCGATGTCGGCGTAGGTGGAGAAGAAGGAGAAGACGTTCCAGAGGGTGAGGAGCGTCTTGCGCGTCGCCTCCCGGATGCCGTCCTCGTAGACCCGCCGGCTGGTCCATGGCGAGCCGGCGGAGAAGAAGTACCAGCGCAGGGCGTCGGCGCCGAAAGCCTCGAAGATGGCCCACGGGTCGAGGACGTTGCCCTTCGACTTGGACATCTTCTGGCCGTTCTCGTCGACGACGTGGGCCAGGCACACCACGTTGCGGTACGGCGTGGCGTCGAAAACCAGGGTGTTGACCGCCAGCAGCGAGTAGAACCAGCCGCGCGTCTGGTCGATGGCCTCGCAGATGAAGTCGGCCGGGAACGTCGGCGGAACGGCATCCCCGTTCGCGCCCCGGCCGTCCCCGGGCTCGAACGGGTAGTGATGCTGGGCGGAGGGCATCGACCCGGAGTCGAACCAGGCGTCGAGCACCGGAGTGACGCGGCGGGACGTTTGGCCGCATCCCTCCGTCGTACACGGGAGGGCGATCTCGTCCACGGCCGGGCGGTGAAGGTCGAGATCAGTGAGGTCGCGCCCGGCGCGCGTCGACAGTTCTGCGACCGAACCCACGCAGGTCTCATGGCCGGCCGGGCACCGCCAGATGGGCAGAGGCGTGCCCCAGTAGCGGTCGCGGGAGAGGGCCCAGTCGACGTTGTTGTGCAACCAGTCGCCGAAGCGGCCGTGCTTGATGTGCTCCGGGTGCCAGTTGATGGCTTCGTTCTCCCTGAGCAGGTCGGCCTGGCGCTGCGAGGTGCGCACGAACCACGACGTCTTGGCCCAGTAGAGCAGCGGCGTGCCACAACGCCAGCAGTGCGGGTAGGAGTGGACGTAGTCCTCGGCCACCACCAGTAGGCCGCGAGCGTGGAGGTCGGCGACGATCTCGGCGTCGGTGTCCTTCACGCTCCTGCCCGCCCACGGTGTGACCTGCTCGTCGAACGTTCCGTCGGGGCCGACCGGGTTCAGCACGGGCAGGCCTTCGGCCCGCGCCACCTCCATGTCGTCGGCGCCGAATGCCGGAGCGATGTGCACGATGCCCGAACCCTCGTCGGTGCTCACGAAGTCGGCGACGACGACCCGCAGGGCGCCGTCGTCGATGGGGAGGAGCTCGAACGGACGGGCGTAACGGAGCCCGACAAGATCGCGGCCCCGGTAGCGTTGGACGATCTCGGCGCCCTCCGCGGCGCGCGCCGACGCCATGATCATGTCCCGGCCGCCCTCGGCGGCGCGCACGCGGGCGTACTCGATGTCCGGGCCGACGGCGGCGGCCACGTTGGAGACCAGCGTCCACGGCGTGGTCGTCCAGATCAGCAGGTCGATGTCGGTGCCGATGACCGGGAAGCGCACGTACGCGGCCCGGTCGGTGACATCGCGGTACACGCCGGGCTGGCCCAGCTCGTGGGAGGACAGGGCGGTGCCGCAACGCGGGCAGTAGGGGCTGACCCGGTGGCCCTCGTAGAGCAGTCCCTTGTCCCAGATCTGACGGACCAGCCACCACACCGACTCGACGTAGCTGTTGTCGAGGGTCCAGTAGGCGTCGTCGGTGTCGATCCACACCCCGGCCCGCTCGGTGAGGGCCTGCCAGTCCTGGACGTAGCGTTTCACCGACTGCCGGCACCGCTCGTTGAACTCGGCGATGCCGAAGGCCTCGATCTGATGCTTGTTGGTGAGGCCCAGCTCCTTCTCGACCTCGATCTCGACGGGCAGCCCGTGGCAGTCCCAGCCCCCCTTGCGGGGGACGTCGCGTCCGCGCATGGTCTGGAACCGGGGGAACAGGTCCTTGAACGCCCGGGCCCAGACGTGGTGCAGGCCGGGCTTGCCGTTGGCGGTGGGCGGCCCCTCGTAGAACGTCCACGGCTCGGCGCCCTTGCGCAGGGCGGCGACCTCCTCGGCCAGACCGGTGGCGCGCCAACGGTCGAGCACCCTGTGTTCCAGGGCAACGAGGTCCAGCTGCGGGTCGACAGGTCCGAAGGCCATGACCCAGCGTAAGCCAGCCGCGCCCGCTCCCCGGCTGACTTCGGGTCGACGTTCGGTCCGGCTCGAGGGAACTCGGCGCGCGGGCCCTAAGGTGGCGGCCATGGCTACGTCGGTCGACGACCTTTTCACCACCAGTGGCGACGATGCCGTCATCGTCCACGTCCACGTCCAGCCGGCGGCGGGGCGCACGGCCGTGGTCGGGCGGCACGGCACTGCGCTGAAGATGCGGGTGGCGGCGCCCCCGGTGGGGGGAAAGGCCAACGCTGCCTGCATCGAGTTGCTGGCCGAGACGTTCGGCGTGAACGCGGACAAGATCGAACTGGTGAGCGGGCCCAGCAGCCGTTCCAAGCAGTTCAAGCTGCGCGGTGTCGACGTGGAGGAGTTCCGGGCCCAGCTCGACCGCGCCGTCGGCGCCGGTCGGCCGGCGGCGGCGACCCCCGGCCCCGAGACCCGTCAGCCCCGTCCCGGGAATTGACGGTGTTGGCGCGGTAGCATCCGGCTTCGCCGCGCGCTCCGGGAGCGTCATCAATGCCCAAGACCACCAAGGCAGCTGAGACCACCGACAGCCCTGCAGCCCGTTTCCTCGCCGGGCAACGCGCTGCGCTGGTGGCCGAGCGGTCCGCCCACGCCGAACAGGCCGAGTCCCTCCGCATGGATGCACAACAGCTGGCCGAGGACGTGGAACCGGGCGATACCCAGTTCGACGAGGAGTCGGGCGAGGGCGACACGCTCAACGTGGAGCGCGAGCGCAACATGGCCCTCAGTGCCCAGGCCCGGGCCGCGGTCGACGAGATCGATCTGGCCCTGGCCCGGATGGGCGCCGGCACCTACGGAATCTGCCAGCGCTGCAACGCCGCCATCCCCAAGGCCAGGCTGAAGGCCGTTCCTTCCGCGTCGATGTGCGTTGCGTGCAAGAGCGGGGGGCTGTCGCGTCGCTGAGACCCGTGGCCGGCCGGTCGGCGATGCCGACGCGCCCTCCCACCCGGAACCGGCGCGCCGGCGGACCGCGCTGGTCGTGGCCATTGCCGCCGTCGTGGTGGTCCTCGACTTCCTGACCAAGCAATGGGCGCTGCGTGCCCTCCACGACGGTCCCATCCGGCTCGTCGGATCCGTCCGGCTCGACCTGACGTACAACACCGCCGGCGCGTTCGGTCTCGGTGGGGCGGTCGTGCCCTTTCTGGCCCTCGGCGCGCTGGTGCTGGTCGTGGTCATGGTCAGCACCGGCTCGGCCACCGCCCGGGCGCCGGCCGCCATCGCCCTCGGGCTGGTGCTCGGCGGCGCCTTCGGCAACCTGGCCGACCGTGTCTTCCGCCATCCCGGGCTCCTGCGGGGAGCAGTGGTCGACTTCGTCGACCTGCGCGTCTGGCCGGTGTTCAACCTGGCCGACACCGCCATCACCTGCGGCTGCCTGCTGCTGTTGTGGGCCGGGTGGGTCAAACGATGACGACGACCGGCATCGGGCGCCTGCCCATCCCCCAGTCCCTCGACGGCGAGCGGCTCGACCGAGTTCTCTGCCTGGTCTGGGACATGCCCCGCTCCGAGGCCACCGGCATCATCAGCGCCGGCGGCGTCCGCCTCGACGGGCGTCCCGAGTCAACGAGGGCCCGGCGAGTCGTGGCCGGCCAGGATCTCGAGGTCGACCTGCCCGCCCGCACCCCGCCGGCGGCCATGACCGGCGAGCCCGGTGGCGACCTGGCCCTGGTCCACGTCGACGACGACGTCATCGTGGTCGACAAGCCGCCGGGCCTGGTCGTGCACCCCGGGGCGGGGCGGCCCACCGGCACCCTGGTGCAGGCGCTGTTGGGGCGGTTCCCCGACATGGCCGGCACCGGGAGCCCTGACCGGCCAGGGATCGTCCATCGCCTCGACAAGGGCACATCGGGCCTGCTGATGGTGGCCCGGTCACCGCTCGCCTACGAGTCCCTGGTCGCCCAGCTGGCGGCCCGCACCGTGGAGCGGCGCTACGTGGCGCTGACATGGGGGACCATCTCGACCGACGCCGGCGTGGTCGATGCTCCGGTCGGTCGGGGCTCCGGCGATCGCACCCGGATGGCCGTGGTGGCCGGCGGCCGGCAGGCGCGGACCCATTACCGGATCCTCAGCCGCTACACCGAGCCCGTCGACGTCACGCTCGTCGAGTGCCGGCTGGAGACGGGCCGTACCCATCAGGTCCGGGTCCACCTCGCGGCCATCGGCCATCCCGTGGTGGGCGACGGCCGCTACGGGGGCACCCGCTACGGGGGGAGCCGTGCCGTGGTGATCGCCGATCGGCCCTTCCTGCATGCGTCCCTGCTCGGCTTCGACCACCCGAGCACCGGCGAGCACTGCCGCTTCGAATCCCCCTTGCCCGCCGACCTGGAGGCTGTGGTTGCAACGCTACGGTGAGCCCGCGACCACGGCCTCGGGCACCGACGCCGACCGGGCCGCCCGCTGGACCATCCGCCTGCTGGCCGTGGCCGTGTTCGTGGTCGTCATCGCCATCGTGCTGCGCCTGACGGTGTCGTCCCTCGACACGTCGAACCGCTCGTCGTCGTCGGACCGGGCAGGCGCCCAGGCCGGTCGGTCGACCACGGTCGACGACCTCGGCCCGCAGCCAGGCGTTGACGTGGCCACCTACGGTCAGAACCGGCGTGGCGCCCTGGCCGGGGCCACCGGCGACCGGGTGGCGGTCGTGTCGCTGTCCTCCTACGCCACCGAGGCCCAGGCCCGGTCGCTCGTCGGCTCCCTCGCCGTCCTCGCCCTGCTGGTGGCCCCCTCGGAGACGGCCCCGTCGACCGTCTTCGGCAGCCTGACCACATGGGCCAACGGCCAGACCACCGCACTGCGCGACGAGCGGGACGAGATCCGCAAGCTGCTCCCCACCGTCACCGATCCGGCGTTCAAGGACTTCTACACCACGGAGATCGACCGTCTCGCCAAGGCGGCGCAGGCGGTCAGCCCCATCGCTCCGATCGTCTTCGGTGTGGTCGCGAAGGGCCCGGCGGCGGCCCTTCAGGCCCTCGGCGCCCGGCCCGAGGTCCGCCTGGTCGATGTGGGCGAGGGGTCACAGGCCGGCGCCAAGGCCACGTATCGCGGCCTACGGCCCGAGGAGAGGCTCAAGGCCAATGACCCCCCGACCCGGCCGGCCTGAGCGGGCGGCAGCGGCTCCCGGGCATCACAGCCCGACCGGGCGCGCCGACCTGCGAGCCGCCATCCAAGGAACTTGGAGACGCCGCCACCGTCACGCTGGAGGAGCGGCTCGGATAGGCCCGACTGGGATGAATGCCCGGCGACCGCTACCCGGCCAGGTCGCTCGCCGACTTGGCGCCCCGGCTCAGGAGCCAGTGCACCAGTTCGACGGCATCGCTGCGGCGGGCGGCGTCAAGCGGAGTGAGCGGTTCCCACGGAGGAATCCAGTTCAGCTCGGCCCCCCGGTCCAGCAGGTACTCGGCGACCTCGGCCCGGCCGCCGTGGCACGCTCCCCAGAACGCGCCGTTGACCTCCTCCGCTCCGGGCCGCGACGAGTCGAACGCGGCTCGGACTCGCTCGAGAAGCCCGAGGGTGGCGGCGTCGGCGAGGGTGGCCCGGGCTCCCCGCTCGACCAGGCGGAACGCGGCCTCCCAATTTTTGAAGGCGCGGGCGTCGGCCAACGGGGTACCGCCGCCGATGACCGCTCCTGGGGCTTCGATGTCGGCCCCGGCGTCGAGGAGGGCGTCGATCGCGGCGACGTCGTTGCTGCTGGCCGCCCAGTGCAAGGGAGTCTCGTCGTGCGGCCCACGGAAGCGGGCAGTGACATCGGCGCCGGCGTCGATCAGCGCCTGCAACGTCGACGCCACCCTTGGAAATCGGCCCGGCCAGTCGGTG
>JBBSIS010000043.1:0-18925 GCA_038231955.1 Acidimicrobiales bacterium | reverse complement strand
CTCGCCGTCCAGGGCCACTGATCGACCATGCGACGGGCCCGCCGCGGAGACAGTGGCGCGCGTTTAGATGATTGGGGTTCGGCTCCGTAGGAGTGACCTTGCCGCCCGCAGTGGTGGCTGCTGGGCCCGCCAGCGCACGACGCGAAGAAGCCCGGCACAGGAGCGGACTGCTCCCATGCCGGGCCGTGAAACGGTGCGTCTAGTTCGAGGCGGCCGAGGCGACCAGGTGGACAGTGCCAAGGGGCAGGCCCTCGGTGAAGGCCGTCACACCGAAGGTGGTGTTGAGGGCGGTTGCGCCGGGGCCCGTCAGCTTGGCCACGGTGCCGTCGAGGACGACGTTGCCGCCCTCGGAGCCGACCTTGACGTTGGTGCCGTCGAGGAACAGCAGCGGGATACCCGCCTTGCCGCCGGAGGATGCGGTCAGCATCGAGTTGGCGGGGTCGACCACGAAGTCGGCCACTTCGATGGACTTGTCACCCTTGCTGAACTTCAGCCCGCTGGCCTGGTGGATGATCGTCCCGGCGATGTAGCCCGGCTTGTAGTTGTGGTCGGAGTGGATGGCGGCGAACCCGCCGGTGATGGGGAAGCCGACGGTGGAGGTCGCCGAGTCGTAGGTGCCGGTGCCGGTCGGGGCAACGGCCACACCGAGGGCGCCCAGGGCCTTGGCCGTCGCCGGGTCGAGCTTGACCGATGTGGACTGCCCGGTGAGGCGGCTGATCTCGGTGACCTTGTCGGTGGCGGGGTTGTAGGTGGTGGCCGTTCCCTTGGCCACCAGGTGCACGGTGCCCAGGGGGATGCCGGCCTTGAGGGCGGTGACGTTGAAGGCCTTGTTCAGGGCGCCGACGACGAAGTCGGTCTGCTCCACCTTGGTGGCTCCGGCGGTGAGGGTGAACCCGCTGCCGGTGTGGCTGATGGACCCGGCGATGTAGCCCGGCTTGAAGCCGTGGTCGGAGTGGATCTCCGCATATCCCGACGTGATGGGGAAGGTGATGGTGGAGCTGGGCGCATCGAAGGCGGCGTTGCCATTGGGGGCAATGGATACCCCCAGGTCAGTAAGAGCCTTGGCTGTTCCGGCGTCGAGCTTCACCGACGTCCCCACCCCGGTGAGGCTGGGGATGGCGGTCACCGAGTCGGTGGCACCTTGGGCGGAAGCAGCCACGCTGCCGGCGCCAAGCAGGGCCAGCGCCCCGCACAGCGCGGTAATGGACGTCTTTGTCGTCAGTCGCACGGTCTTCTCGTCTCTCGGTTTGGCCCTTGCGAGGCGCGTCGTTGAGTGGTATATGGATCACCCCCTTCGCGTGGACGACGTGGTCGTCAGGTCCTGCTGGGGCCGACCTTGTGGGCCAGCTCGTCCTCCATCATCTCGGCCATGACCGCCAGGCCGACGCCCACGCTCATGGCCAGCAGGCCCTCACGGGCCAGGTCTGCGATGTCGACCAGAGCGACTCGCAGTTCGACTGGCATCTCGGGCGCCTCATCGTCATCGACGGCGCGCAGGGTGGGTACGGTCTTGTCCACGGTGTGGTCCCCTTCCGTTGGTGTTCTTGGCGAACGCCCAGTACCTACCAGCCGGCAGGTCTCAGGCGGGGGATCGCCACCTCACTTCAACAAGCTTCGAGACAACCTCCCCACCGTCTTCATCCTTGATGTCGCTACGTCACCGGCGCGTCCTCAGCCAGCGTCGGCGCTCAACACCAACGGGCGGACGCGTTACATAGATGAGTAGAAGTCCGTCGTTGCACAGCTTGAACTGCGGCAAAACTTTGGGCGGTTGGAGACTGTCCGCAAAGCTAAGAGGGGGCACAGCCTTAGCTGCGCCCCCTCTTCTCCGTCGTGGCTTTCGACGCGTACGGTCAGCAACTGCAGACCCCTGGCTATGCCCAGGTACCACCCCTTGACACTGGTGTTCGCATAGCTGATCCGGCCGCCGCTCTGGCGACTGTCAGACATCAGGCCATAGGCCCGAAGGAACACGGGGGGTCGTATTCGGCACCGTCGGTGCCGAATACGTGACGCAGCCGACGCCTTCTGTTACTTGCGGTCCCTCGACAGCCCCAGTGCCGCCTGGACCACTTCGATGATCGAGCCATGGTCGGGGCTGCGATTCTTCAGCTCCCGACCCTTGCGGATCTTGTCCGGGCGATCTGCCGGTGCCATCTTGAGCCTGTCCCGAGCGACGTTGCGGACCTTGCGCTTGCGGTATTGGTCCACCGCCCCCCACGACGTCAGCCCGAGCGCCCACCTCCAGGTGCTCGGATCGTCACGCAACGCCGTGATCGCCTTGGCCAGATCCGCGCCTTCTCCGAGATCGACGACCTCCTCCGATTTGGGGACCGCTGCCTGGTACATGGGCTCATCGTCGAGCAGGGCGGAGCGCATGGGCGCCCCGTCCTCACGTAGCAGCGCCGAGGCATCGAAGTACCCGACGGCGTTGGTGGACCCCCGCACCAACAGGTTGAAGTAGGGAAGGTCGAAGTTGCCCGAGTAGACAACGATGCGGGCTGGGCTGCCCAGCTGCTCCAGTCGGCGCACCACGTCGCCGACCGGGACCGGCATGGCCTCCTGGTCACGGTGGGCGTCGAACGCGTCGACCAAGGCCACGGAGAACCGCCCCCAGAACTCCTCCGGCATCGCCATCGCCTCCTGATGGGAGACGCACTCCGCCCGGTCGTCGAGGTCCCTTCCGGCACCGAGGACCAAGGTGACCATCTCCCGCATCTTGTGACCGTACCGAGTGCTGTCGTCGACGACGACAACGTCGCGGGGGCTCAGCTCTGCGCTGCGGTCAGCCACGCCCGTGCCTCACCGCATTTTGCCCGGATGTCGGTCGCGTCGGCGGGGTCGAGGCGACTGCCCAGTTCGGCCAGCGCGGCCTCCGCCCGGTCGACGTAGGCCTCGGTGAGGGCGATCTCCGCTGCTCGCCCCTCAGTGCGGGAGCGGTCGATATCGCGCTCGATCGTAGTCTGGAGCTCTGCGACCAGCATTTCCACCGCGGCCTTCTTCCGTCGATCGAACCCGAAGAGCGCGAAGCATGGCACAAGGGCGAACGGAATCTCTTGGGCCAGCGACGACCACTGGATGCGCTCCGGGCCGCCGAGGAAGGCCACGGCACCGACGACGGAGGCGCTGGCGACGACCCAGGGCCGTTGGGCCGGGGTGAAGTCGTCCCAGTAGCGGGCCGCCACGAGGCCGTAGCCGTGGAAGGCGCAGGATGCGGGGAATATCTGCTCGCCCTCCCCGTTCTCGTTGAACTGGGCTCGACGGACGGCCGCTGCGCCGTAGGCGACGGCCGATACGAACGCCGCCTTCAGCGGCGCCGTCGGATCGGTGGGCACCGGCGCCGATCGATAGGCCAGCATCCCGACGATCTCGGCAGCGGCCCCGGGAAGCGCCACCGACCAGGGGATGGGACCCACCTCTGGCAGCGACGCGGTGAGCCGCCACACCCCGGACATCAGAAAAGCGAGCGGAGCGGGATCGGCCAGCCAGTGCCGTGGCGGCGCCTGGCCGTCGAGCTCGACACTGCGGCCGTCGAGTTCCAGCCCCACCCGTCCCCCAGGGCGACGCGCCTCCGGCTCGTTGATCAGGCGGACGACGTCTGGCCGGCCGCGCTCGTCGATCTCCGCACGGAGCCGCTCGGCCTGATCGCTGGTGAGGCGCACCGACCAAGCGTCCTCGGGATCGAACGTGACGCCGGTGAGCAGCTCGCCGATGTAGGCGCCGAACGCCGCAGTGCGCTCGGCCAGGTGCTGCTTGCGCCCCATCAGCTCCTGGGCCGCCCCCTGGGCTATCGACGAGCCGTTGCTGGCCAGAACCAGCAGCTCCTTCTTGAGGTCGTGGGGAGGGCCGCCGGCGCCGCCCAAGGCGATCTCCGCCTCCCCCTGTAGGCGCGCCGATCGAGCCCGAGCGGCGACGATCTCGTCCGCCGCCGCCTGAGCCCGACACCGCTCCAATCGCTCGTGACGGCCCAGCAGCGCGGTCATCCCGGCACCCATGACGCCCCAGAACACCTGGGTGCTACCCATGCCCAGTCCCTTCCGCCTCCTCACCAGAACCGCTGCCCCAGTGGTAACCACGGGGATGGCGAACGCTTTGGCGATCGAACGGAGCGTCCACTGGCCCGACGCCCCGATCGCATAGCCCGCCTCCATGGCGTGGGGCACGGAGACCAGCAGGGCACCCCGGCTTGTCGTCGCATCCTGCTTGCCGACCGGGACCCATACGGCGACGTCGAGGGTGTCGAGAGCCAGGCGCAGCAGGTACGAGGGCGAGCGGCCGCGACCCAGGGCGCGGCCGACGAGCAGATCACCGGCGAGGGATGCCACGCCGACAGCCGCCCAGCGACGCGGCTGTGATGTCCTTGTCAGGCCGCGAACGAGGAGCGAGACATGCGACGCCAGCCGGTAGGAGTAATGGAGCGCCCCACGCTGACCGAATACGAGGTCGTCTTGGTTGCGAGCGGGGAAGGCCTGGCGCTCCACCCAGTTCGGTCTATCTCACCCGCGAGGTAACAGCCAGCCCCTCCCGTGTGACCTTTCGACGCCGTTAGAACCGGGTCTACCGGTAGAGAGAGGCCGTCGGGGTTCCTTTAACCGGCTACGAGGGGGGATTGAGGATGGACACGCGAGAAAGGTCCGCAATTGCCGCGTGGGCGGATAAGCAGAGGGGTCATGGCCGGCAAGGAGATCGAATGGGCGCGACATACAGAATCCCCAAGATGGCATACGTACTGTTTGAGGCGCAGGAGTTCGACGACCTGCCGACCACCGCGACTACCTTCACCTCCGAGGACGAGGCCCGCAGCGCATTCACACGTCTCACCAGTTCTGCGTCCAAGCGGATGCGGTGGGCAGAGCTCGTCTGCATCGCCGCCGGCCCGCCCTCCATCCTGGCCTGGTCCGGCCGGCCCTCTCCTCGCTTCACGAACGACAGGCTCAGTGCCTGGTTGTCGTGTACCCACCGGACGTGAAGGAACGGGACGCTGAGCCGCAAGCGTGTATACAGGCGCCCGCCTGGTCCGCTATCCGATGATCGCCAAAGCTCGGCCACCCGCTCCTGTGGGTAACGGCTGAATACTGACCCCCTATCGCCGACCCGAAAACTGACCCCCCTATCGAGGCCATCGGTCTCACAGATGCTGGAATCGACATCGACGGTCACCGGCGAGGAGCCGGGGTCGGCACCGGCGGCGAAGGCCCGCCCCAGCAACTGCGCGGAGACCTTGTCGAGCTGGCGGGCATGTCCCGTGGTGAAGCTGCGCAGGAAGGTGCCGAGGGTGGACGGGCCCAGCCGGTATTGGGGTTAGCGGAACAGGTCCCCGGAAGGGTGGCGGACGATCTCGGCCCGCACCGACGCCGCTCGGAACCATGAGGGGTCGACGCCCCGGACGATGGCGGCGGGTACGCCCGAGGCCTTGCCCATGACCAGGTCGGCAGCGGCGGCGAGCTCGTCGGCCACGGCCACCTCGGTGGCGTCGAGCACCCGTCCGTTGGCGTCACAGGTGCCCCGGAGGTCGACCACGGCGGCGATGCCGGCACAGCCGAGGGCGATGTCGGTCACGCCGTTGCGCCATGTGCGCCCGAAGGTGTCGGACACGATCACGCCGACCGTCACCCCCGGCGCGGCCCGCAGGCCGTCGCGGATGCGCCGGGCCGAGCGATCGGCGTCGACGGGGAGAAGGGTGACGTAGCCCTCGGGGACGTTCGACCGGTCCACGCCGGCGTTGGCACAGACGAACCCTCCGGCCGTCTCGCTGATCACCAGGTCGCCCCGCCGCCGCAGGATCCGGACCGACTCCGCCTCGATCACCGCGGCGTACGCAACCGGATCGTCGGGGTCGACGGCCACGATGCGGCCCTCGGCCTTGGAGACCACCTTCTGCGTCACCACCACGACATCGCCATCGACGAGGCGGGCGGCGGCGGCCAGCAGGGGCGCCAGCCGGTCCCCAGGACGCACCTCGGGGAGGCCTTCGACGGGGATGACCTCCAACCGGTTCACCGCAATCGCCCCAGCACCACCCGCGCCAAGTCCGCCGCCTCGGCCTGGCCGTGCATCACCGTGGGCGCCACCACACAGTGCATGCCTGCCGCCTCCACCGCCGGCGCGTGGGCGGCGTCGGCCTCGTCGATCACCAAAGTGGCGGCCACCGAGGCGTAGAGACGGGCGACGCCCACGACCGACACCTCGTGGCCCAGCTCGCCCAGCAGGCGGTCGGCCGGGCCCTTCAGGGCGGCGCCGGCCACGATCGGCGAGACGGCCACCACCCGGTGGCGCCGAGCGGCCACGGCGTCAGCCACGCCCGGCACGGCCAGCACCGGGCCGATGGACACGATCGGGTTGGAGGGGCAGATGACGATCACGTCGGCCCGGGCCAGGGCGTCGAGCACGCCCGGCGCCGGTGCCGCCACCTCTACGCCGTCGAAGCGCACATTGCGGACGGCGACGGCGTGGGCCCGGCGCACGAAGTAGTCCTGGAAGCCGATCTCTCCCTCGCCCGGTACGTCCATGCGGGTCTCGACCCGGTCGTCGGTCATGGGAAGCACCGTCACGCCCAGGCCCCAGGCGGCGGCGATCTCCGCGGTCACCTGCGACAACGTGGCGTCCTGGGCCAGCCGGTGGGCGCGGAACAAATGCGTGGCCAGGTCGCGGTCGCCGAGGCCGAACCACGTCACCGCTCCCCGGTAACGGGCCAAAGCCTCCATGGCCGCCCAAGTCTCGCCCTCCAGGCCCCAACCCCGTTCCACGCTGATGGCCCCGGCGAGTGTGTAGATGACGGTGTCGAGGTCGGGGCTGACGTGCAGGCCGTGCAGGACCACGTCGTCGCCCGTGTTCACGACGGCGGTGACATCGGTGGGATCGACGACCTGGACGAGGCCCTGCAGGAACCGGGCGGCGCCGACACCTCCGCACAGGGCTGCGATCATCTCCCACCATCCCACGCTCGGGTTCCTCGCCCGACCGCCTACCGGCGCGACGCGAGGTGCCTTCGTCGCATGACCGTTCGAGCAATGTGGAACGACGCCGTCCTCGCCGAATCGGACGACACCGTCGTGATCGAGGGTAATCACTACTTCCCGCCGACCGCCCTGCGGTCGGAGCACTTCGAGGCCGCGGCCACGACCTCGGTGTGCCCGTGGAAGGGGACCGCCAGCTACTACGACATCGTCGTCGGCGGAGACCGTAACGCCGGTGCTGCGTGGTACTACCCCGAGCCGAAGGCGGAGGCGGAGTCGATCAAGGACCGGGTGGCGTTCTGGAAGGGCGTCCAGGTCACGGAGTAGCGCTGGCCGCCCGGGTCACGGCCAAGACCCGGGCTACGTAGTCGTCGGAGTGGTTGTAGTCCCACAGCGCGGCCGGAGCCGGTTGACCTCGGCGCCGCCGTGGGCACAGAGCATCCGGGCGGCGCCGTGCAGGGCGTCGGTGGTGTCCATGACGTCGGCCCCGCCCGTCGCCGTCGCCGTCGGCCCCCCTTTCGATCGGCACGCGTTGACCAGCTGTGCACGGTTCGGACGACGCCTTCACCATAGGTACCCTCGCCGTCCCGGCCAATCCGGAGGGTCGTAGTTGCCCGGAAGGGTAGGCACGGTCGCATGCCCGAACCTGTCACCGCCGAACGGCCCGCGCCCGAGCTCCTCGTCACCGATCCCGCCACCGGTGAGGGAGTAGGGCGACTGTCGCGCTCCGAGGCCGGCCCGCTCGTGGCCACGGCCAGGGGGGCTCACCCAGGGTGGGAGCAGACGAGCGCGGCCGAGCGGGCCGGCATGGTCAAAGCCGGCGCCCGTCGCCTGCGACAGGTCCTCGACGATGTCGCCCTGCTCCAGACCCGGGAAGGCGGCAAGCCACTCGGTGACTCGCGGGGCGGTGGAGAGGCCGGCCTGGGGGCCCTGGAGCAGTACGCCGAGCTGGGCCCGCTTCACCGTGGGCGGTCGCTGCAGGGGGCCCGGGGCGCAACCGACGCCATGATTCGGGTCAGCCGGGGCGTCGCTGTCCTGTGCCTGCCGTGGAACGACCCTGTGGCCATCGCCTGCGCCCAGATCGGGGCCAACCTGGTCGTCGGCAACACCGTGATCTGCAAGCCCAGCGAGAAGACCCCCATGGCCACGGCGGAGGTCATCCGTGTCCTGAACGAGGAGCTGCCGCCCGGCGTCCTGCAGCTGGCGGTGGGCGACGGCTCTCTGGGGGCGGCACTCGCGGCCCATGAGGGGGTCGACGTGGTGGTTCATGTCGGGTCCGTCCGTACCGGGCGGTCGGTGGCCACCGCCTGCGCGACCCGGGGCGCCAAGGCCGTCCTCGAGCTGGGCGGCAAGGACGCCATGATCGTCGATGCCGGTGTCGACCCGGCGTGGGCCGCCGATCAGGCCGCCGCCGGCTGCTTCGCCAACGCCGGCCAGATCTGCACCTCGGTCGAGCGGATCTATGTGCACCGGGACGTCGCCGACGCCTTCGTCGACGAGCTCATGGCGCGGGCCAAGGCCCTGCGGATCGGGCCGGGTACCGATCCGTCCACCGAGATGGGTCCGCTGATCGACAATGTCCAGCGGTGTCTGGTCGACGCCCACGTCCGCGACGCGGTGGAGGCGGGCGCCGAGCTGCGCTGCGGCGGCTCGACCATCGAAGGCCCGGGCAGCTTCTACCCGCCCACCGTGCTCACCGGGGTGCACCCCGGCATGGCCGTGGTCGAGGAGGAGACGTTCGGTCCGGTCGCTGCCGTCCAGGTGGTGAGCTCCTTCGACGAGGCGCTGGCCCTGGCCGAGGGCACGTCGTACGGGCTGGCGGCCGTCGTCCTGACCCCCGACATGGGCCACGCCCAGCGGGCCGTGCGGGAGCTGTCGGTGGGGACCGTAAAGGTCAACGCCGCGTTCGGGGGAGCGCCAGGGGGTGCGGCCAGCCCACACGGCGCCTCCGGTGACGGCTTCGGCTACGGCCCCGAGCTGCTCGACGAGCTGACGCGGGTCCGCGTCCTGCACGTCGAGCCCCCGCCCGGATGACGACTACCTCGGTGCCGCGTACCAGCCCTGGACGTCGGCGATGACGGCGACCGAGCCCAGGTTGTTGTAGACCGACGCCTTGCCGTTGCCCAGCCGGACCGTGACCAGGTTGGGAACGGTCTGGCGGGCCGCGAAGTTGAGGTTCGAGGCCTGGGGACGGGGCGAGCCGGATGGGAACAGGGTCAGGAAGCTGTCCGGTCCGGATGGATCCGTGGCGGTGACGTTGAGCACGGCGGCCGTGGCCCCTGCCGGCGCCCCACCCACGCCGGCGACGGTCACGTCGAGGGTGCTGCCGGCGCCCAGCGGTCCGGCGCCGAGGCGGGTGTCGAGCGCCCGGGCCGGGTTGATGGGGTAGTACACCTGGTCGGGATCGGCGCTCCCGGGTGCGGCGAACCAGCCGTTGAGGTCGGCGACGATATCGGTGGAACCGAGGTTGTTGTAGATCGAGACCTTGCCCCCCTCGCCGACCCGGGCGATGACGGCGTTGGTCGACGGTGGCCCGCTCGTGAAGTTCAGGTTCGACACCGCCGGTCGGCCCTGCCCGGTCGGCCACACCGTGAGAAAGCTCTCAGGGCCGCTGGCCCGGGTGGTCGTCATGTTGAGCACGACCGCGGTGGCGCTGCCCGGGACGCCGCCCACGTCGGTGACCTTGAGCTCGATGCTCCCACCCGCCGGCACCTTGGCCTGAGGGGCGCCGGTGCCGCTACGGGTGTCGAGGAGGCGCTGGGGCTGGACCGGCTTGAACGTCGAGGCCGACGTCTGGCTGTCGACGTAGTACCCCTGCACGTCGGCCACCACGTGGACCGACCCGGCGTTGTTGTAGATCGACACCCTGCCGCCGGGACCGACCTGGGCGATCACCAGGTTGGGTATCGACGGGCCCGGGGTGAAGTTGAGGTTGGAGGCCAGCGGTCGGCTGCTTCCCGTCGGGTAGACGGTGAGGAAGCTGCCGGGCCCGGTGGCGCCGGTGGCGGTCACATTGAGGCCGACGGCGCGTACGCCGGCGGCCGGTACCCCGCCGACGCCGGTGACGTCGAGGTCGATGGTGGCCCCTGGGCCGATGGGGCTGCCGTTGCGGGTGTCGAGGACACGGCTCGGGGTCAACGGCTGATAGGTGGTGCCGGTGGTCGAGGGCTCCCACAAGAAGCTGACGGTGACCCAGCCGTTCTCCAGGTTGCCCAAGCCGAGTTGCTTGGCCGCCTCGACCGAAAGGTCGAACCCGGCCGGGTTGAGGACGCAGCGCCCGAACTGGTCGGCGCCCCCTGCCTTGCCGCTGGGCTTGCCCGTCTCCAGGCTGACGCAGTTGGGAACCGTGTTGTAGCCGTTGTAGAAGGCGGCCTGCGACTCGGGCGTGCCTCGCGGCAGGTCACCGTAGGTGCGGCGGGGGCGGGGAGAGCCCGGCTGGGCCCAGTAGTTGTCGTCGAGGTTCCAGGGCCCGACTTCCTTGACCGGCAGCGTCGCCGTCCTGCCGTTGTCGCGACTGACGACCACCCGGTAGTCGAGGCCGAGCCCGTAGCTGCCGGGGCAGTTGAACTGGTTGAGGACGCTCTGGTTCTTCAGGGCGGCGAACTTTGCGCACTTGTCGGGCACGGCGACTTCGACACTGCCGGGCGTGTTGGGGTCGTACTGCGTGGCGTAGACCCGGTAGGTGGCGAACTCGCGGGGGTTCGCCGCTCCGGCGCCGGGCGGAGCAGGAGAGGGTGAGGTGCCTGGGCCCTCGGCTCGAGCCGTCCCACCAAGGCTGGGGCTGAGCAGGGTGGCCAGGGCAGCTACGACGAGAATCAGTCTTCGTGCTCGCAAGGCCGTCACGGTAGCCCGTGGCTGCCGACGGGACCACGGGCGCGCCAGAGGCGCCGCGGAAGTCCACGGCGCCTCTGGGGTGGGTCTCGAAGGGCTCTAGGTGTTCTGGGGGGCGTAATAACCCTCAATGTCGGCGATCACCACGACCGAACCCAGGTTGTTGTAGAAGGTGACCTTGCCGCCGCCGAGACGGACCATGACCAGGTTGGGCACGGTCTGGTCGGCCACGAAGTTGAGGTTCGACGCCAGCGGCCGGGTGGTACCGGTCGGGAACAGCGTCAGGTAGCTCTCCGGGCCCGGTGAGTCGGCTGCCGTCACGTTGAGCACGGCGGCGGTGGCGTTGGCCGGGACTCCACCGACGCCGGAAACGGCGACGTCGATCACGCCGGGGCCGCCGAGCTGGCCGACCTGTCCACCCGTGCCGGTGCCGTTCCGGCTATCGAGGTTTCGGAAAGGGTTGACCGGGTAGTAAAACTGGCCGACCGGCGCAGTCCCGGCAGCCACCGGTGCCGCGAACCACCCATTGAGGTCGGCGATCACGTCGGTGGAACCGAGATTGTTGTAGATCGCCACCTTGCCGTCGAGACCCACCCGGACCACGACCGCATTGGTCGACGGCGGGCCGGCGGCGAAGTTCAGATTGGAGACGGGCGGTCGGGACTCGCCCGCCGGCCAGACGGTGAGGAAGCTCTCCGGACCGGTTGCCTGCGTGGTGGTCATGTTCAAGACGACTGCAGTCGCTCCGGTGGCCGGCACACCGCCGACGTCGGTGACCTTCAGCTCGATGGTGCCGCCCGCCGGGACCTTGGCGGTCACGCCGCCGGTTCCGGTGCCGTTCCGGGTGTCGAGCAGCCGCAGGGGGTCGACGGGCTTGAAGGTCGACCCGCCGGTGACCCCACCGACGTTGGTGTAGTAGCCCTGCACGTCGCCGATCACGTGGACCGATCCCTTGTTGTTGTAGATCGACACCTTGCCGTCGGTGCCGACCTGGGCCACGACCAGGTTCGGGATGGACGTGCCCTGGTCGAAGTTGAGGTTGGACGCCAGCGGGCGGGTGGTGCCCGTCGGGAAGACGGTGAGGTAGCTGGCCGGGCCGCTGGCGTTGGCCGCGGTCACGTTCAGCGCCACTGCGGTGACACCCGTGGCCGGCACATTGCTGACGCCGGTCACCTTGACCTCGATGGTGCCGCCTTCCCCAACGGTGTTGGTACCCGCAGTCCCGGTCCCGTTCCGAGTATCCAGGATGCGGGTCGGGGACAGGCTGTTGTAGGTCGATCCCAGGATCACGGGCGCATTCACCGTGAAGGGGCTGCCGATCCCCCCCTTGCCGGTGGTGGTACAGGAAGCAAAGGTCGTGTAGGTGCCCGGTGCGATGCCCGTGGTGTCGTAATCAGCGGTGAACGTGCCCGTCGCCGTCGACATGAACCCGAGCGGTGCCTGGTTGACGTTGCTTTGGGCGAGGGCGAGGAACACGACACCATCGGACGTCTTGGTGGCGTCGTGCGGGCACCCGGCGCCGGTGAAGTGGACCTTCGTGCCCGCCAGGCCCGAGCCGGGGCTGAACGAGAAGGTCACCTCCGGGGGTGGATCGGCCGCGTGGGCCGGGCCCACCATGGCGACCACCGGCAACAGCATCGCCGCCACCCCTGCCAGACCGGTAAGGATATTTCGCTTCCTCGACATGCCGTCTCCCTCTTGTCCAAGCCTGGGCCCCATCGGGATCGATCGGGTTCGACCGCGTCCAGGGGCTCGGCACCGTGGCCGCCTTCGGGCGTCGTCACCCTAACCTGCCGTTGATCAGTGATGCTGGTCCAGCGGGAGAACACGGTCTCGTTTGCAGCGTCTCGGGCCGTCGGGCGGGAAGGCTCGACGCCGCAGAGAAGGGCGCCGTGGCCGAAATTCTCCCGCTCATCCTCGCACTCCGGTAGCGCGCCGAAGTGCTCGCTCCGGCTACTTTCGCTGCACTAGTCGAGGGCGGTGAGCAGCGCCTCCATGCGCTCGCGGGGCTCTCGGCCCTGGGGCAGCAAGCCGTTGCCGGTCGGTACGGCGGCCGTGCTGTCGATCTGCGGCTGGGGCGGCGGAGCGCTCGCGTCCTCGGGCACCGGCAGCGGCGGCTTCATCATCCACCATCCGCCGGGCGCGGGCCGGAGGTCGGATCCGAGCTTCTCGCAGTCGGTCTGGGTGAAGAAGTGCGTCACCAGGCTCTTGCGGGTGAGGCCGGGCCGGCAGATCTCACTGCCCCCATGGAGCAGAAGGGCGTGCCAGATGAACAAGTCGCCCCGACGGGCGAGGAACCGCTGTTCCTCCAGGCCCCGGCGGTCGATCTGGTCGGCCATGTAGTCGCCCCAGGGTTCCATCTCCGGAAGCGAGACGTGGTAGCTCCCGGTCGAGAACCGGTACGGATCGATGTGGTTGCTGCCGGGGTAGTACCGCAAAGGCCCGGCGTCGGCGACGGTGTCCTCGAGGGCCATCCAGGTCGCCACCAGGGCGGCATCCGACAGGGGCGTCATGTACAGCGTGTCGAGGTGGTCGGCCTGCTGGCTGCCGTAGTCGAAATTTAGGGTGTTGCAGGCGACGGGCTCGTCGCCGAGGAGCTCTTCGAGGACCATGCCGACCTGCTCGGACACGGTCACGTCCCGCAGGCGGGTGTCAGACAGGTAGAGGTCGTTCAGCTTGAAGCGATGGGCACGGGCATCGTCGTCGGATACGTCGGTGGCCCGGCAGCGGCGGTTGGTGTCGAGGTCGTCCACGACCACGCCGGCCGGACGCTCGTCCCACACCCGCTCGGAGGCGCTGGCGACGGCCTGGCACTCCTCCTCATTGAAGAACCCGGGAAGGACGAGGAAGCCGTTGTCGTCCCAGTAGGCCTTCCGCCTGGCGCCGATGATCGAGGTCACGGACTTCCTTTGCTGCCGAGTGGTGCAGGAGCTAACGTCGACCTTTCATGCTACCTCCGCAAGGAGATCCGGCGGCGCAAGGAGATCCGGCGGCGGGCATCGAGGTGTCCTCGGACGCGTACGTGGAGCGCCTGCAGCGCCGCAACGTCGCCCTTCAGCGTCAGCTCGAGGCCCGCATCTCCCAGGTCGGCGGCTTGCAGGCCCGGCTGGACGAGCGGGAACGGGCGGGCCCGGCCGGCGCCGCCGAAGTCGAGCTGCTCCGGGCCAGGGCGGCCGAGTACGAGGCCCTCATGGCCACGATGACGATGCGAGCGCTGCGCCGGCCCCGGGCCTGGTACACCGGGGCCCTTCGGCGCTTTCCGGCGCTGGCCGGCCTCCGACCCGGCCGGCATTAGGCTGGGGTACAGCGCATGGACGGTTCCCGGTACGACACCGACATCGATCTCTCGAACCGGAACAACAGCCACACCCTCATGGTCGAGCTGATCGGCGGGAGCAAGCGGGTGCTCGACGTTGGCTGTTCGACTGGGTACCTGGCCCGCACTCTCCGCGGGCGCGACTGTTCCGTGTCGGGCGTGGAGCTCGACGCCGCCTCCGCCGAGCAGGCCCGGCCCGACCTCGACCGGCTGGTCGTCGGCGACGTGGACCACCTCGACCTGCTGGAGGCTTTCGGCGACGAGCGCTTCGACGTCGTGGTCTTCGGCGACGTGCTGGAGCACCTGCGCGACCCGCTCCCTGTGCTGCGCACGGCCCGGCGCCTGCTGGCCGAGGGGGGCAGTGTGGTGGCGTCGATCCCCAACGTCGCCCATGGCAGTGTGCGGCTGGCGCTCCTGGCCGGCCGTTTCGACTATCAGGATCTCGGCCTGCTCGACCGCACCCATCTGCGTTTCTTCACACGGCAGTCGATCGCCTCGCTGTTCCGGGATGCGGGCATGGTGGCGGTCGACGTACAACGCACGACCGCCGGGTTCTTCGATACGCCCCTGCCCGTCGTCGAGGCGGAGTTCCCCGCCGAGGTCGTCGAGGCGGTCAACGCCGACCCCGAGGCCACGACCTACCAGTTCGTGTTGCGGGCCGTGGCCGACGATGCCACGGCTGCGGTCTCCGGCCTGGCGGCCGAGGCGGAGTCCCAACGGGTTCGAGCAGCCAACCTCGAGCGCCAAGTGGCCGTGCTGCGCGACGCGGGCCGGGATGCGCTCGTGCGGGCCGAGGACGCGGAGAAGCGGGCCGTCGACCTCGAATCACGCCTCGAGACGACCATCGAAGCCCTTGACGCGGAGCGGGACGCAGGCGGCGCCTTCCACGACCAGCTCGACCGGGTGCTGGGCACGCGCACCATGCGCTGGTCCCGGCAGGCCCGGGGGGCCTACGGGCGACTGCGCCGACTCCTGGCCGATGAGTGAGGGCCGCCGGTGACCGCCGGACATGCGGTCGTCGTCGAGGGTGTCAGCAAGCGGTTCCGGCTCTACCACGAGCGCAACCAGTCCCTGAAGGCCGCGGTGATGCGGGCCGGGCGGGCCCGCTACGACGAGTTCTGGGCCCTGCGGGACGTGTCGCTGGAGATCAAGGAGGGCACGACCTTCGGGCTCATCGGTGAGAACGGCTCGGGCAAGTCGACGCTGCTGAAGTGCATCGCCAAGATCCTCCGGCCGGACTCCGGGACGATCCGCACCGTGGGGAAGATGGCCGCCCTGCTCGAGCTGGGCTCCGGGTTCCACCCCGAGTTGTCGGGACGGGAAAACGTGTTCCTAAACGGATCCATCCTCGGACTGTCCAAGCGGGAGCTCACCGCTCGCTTCGACGACATCGTCGGCTTCGCCGGGCTCGAGCGATTCATCGACCAGCCCGTGAAGAACTACTCGTCCGGCATGTACGTGCGGCTGGGGTTCTCGGTGGCCATCAACATCGACCCCGACGTGCTGCTGGTCGACGAGGTTCTCGCCGTCGGCGACGCTGTGTTCCAGCGGCGCTGCGCCGAGAAGTTCGCCGACTTCCGCCGGGCCGGCAAGACCGTCGTGATCGTCAGCCATGCCTCGGAAGCCATGCGGACCATGTGTGACGAGGTGGCGTGGCTGAAGGACGGGACCGTCGTCAGCCAGGGTGGCGCCGGTGACGTGGTCGACACCTACGTCGACCAAGGCCACGAAGATCGGGTGGAGACCACGGAAGCGGCCAGTCGGTGGGGTTCGGGGGAGGTCCGCATGGGGGCCGTCGAGCTGCTCGATGCGTCGGGCCGAGCCGTCACCCACCCTTCGACGGGCGATGCAGTCACCTTCCGGATCCACTATCGGGCCGAGCGGCCGTTGGCCAAGCCGGTCTTCGGCCTCGCCCTGGAGACGCTCGACGACACCTGGCTGTGGGCGCATCACACGCGCGACGCCGGGCTCGTGCCCGACGAGATCACCGGCCAGGGCACGGTGGACCTGCACGTCCCCCGGCTCATGCTCCAGCCCGGCACCTATGACCTGTCGGCCTCGATCGTCGACTACACGACCACCCACGTCTACGACTACCTCAGGCGGTGCCTGCGCTTCGACGTCGAGCACGGCGAGCCCCGGGAGTCGGGCGGGTACGTCGCCCTCGGGGGTGCCTGGTCGTCGCCCCAGCTCGGCGAGGGACAGCTCGCGGACCGACCGTTGACGGCCCGGCGGGCAAGAATGGACCAGTGACCGGTCCCGAGAAGCCGCCGGCGATCCGCCCCGGCTTGGTGTCGGTGATCCTCGTCAACTTCCGGGGCGCCGAGGACACCATCACCTGTCTGCGGGCGTTCGCGGCCGTCGACTGGCCGACCGACCGAGTCGAACTGCTGGTGGTCGACAACGCGTCGGGCGACGACAGCGCGGCCCGTATCCGGGAGGCGGTGCCCGGGGTGACGGTCATCGAGTCCGAGGTCAACCGGGGCTTCGCCGGCGGTTGCAACCTCGGTGCCGCCCGGGCCGGCGGGGAGTTCCTGGCCTTCATCAACAACGATGCCCGACCGGCGCCTGCCTGGATCTCTGCCGCGGTGGAGGTGCTCGATCAGGAGGTCGACGTCGCCGCGGTGGCCAGCAAGGTCCTGGACTGGGACGGCGAGCGCATCGACTTCGTCGACGGCTCTCTCACCTGGTACGGCATGGGCTACAAGCGCGAGTGCGAGCAACTCGACACCGGCGAGTTCGAAGTTGCCAAGGACGTCCTCTTCGCCACCGGGGCAGCCATGTTCGTCCGGGCCTCGGTCTACCGGGCCGTCGAAGGCTTCGACGACCGGTACTTCATGTTCTACGAGGACGTCGACCTGGGCTGGCGCCTCAACCTCCTCGGCTGGCGGGTCCGCTACGTGCCCGGATCGGTGGCCTACCACCGCCATCACGCGTCCATGAAGAGCTACGGCCCCTGGTGGGAGCATTTCCTGCTCGAGCGCAACGCGCTGTGCAGCTTGTACAAGAACCTGGGTGACGAGCTGCTGGCCAAGGCGCTGCCCGCAGCGCTGATGCTGGCGGTACGGCGGGGGATCTCCCGGGGCGACGCCGACCCAACCGCCCTCGACCTTGGGGCCCAGCCCCCGTCCGGGGTCGAAGACGAGTCGATCGAGGTGTCGCGGGAGACGCTGTCGTCGGTCTACGCCATCGATTGCTTCCTCGATCACCTGCCCTCGCTCGCCGCCGAAAGGGCCCGGCTCCAGGCCCAGCGCCGGCGCAGCGACGCCGAGCTGCTGCCCCTGTTCCGCCAGGTCCTCGAGCCGGCCTACGCCCACCCCAGGTACGAGGAGGCCCACCGGCACCTGGTCGAGGCCTTCGGGTTGGAACGGGCGTTCAGCACCCGGCGCAAAATCGTCATCGCCACCGGCGAGACGCTGTCCACCCGCATGGCCGGCCCGGCCATCCGGGCATGGGCCATGGCCGAGGCCCTGTCGTTGGAGCACGACGTCGAGCTGGTCACCACCGGCACCTGCACCATCACCCATCCCCGCTTCACCTGCCGATCGGTAGGCAATACCGAGATGAAGGCGTTGGAGAAGTGGTGCGACGTGGTGATCTTCATGGGCCTGATCCTGTCGACGTTCCGCTGGCTGGTCGACAGCCGAAAGATCCTCGTCGCCGACATCTACAACCCCTTCCACCTCGAGCAGCTCGAACAGGCCAAGGACCAGGGCGCCGAGGGCCGGGCCCGCACGGTCAGCGACTGCACCACCGCCCTCAACGACCAGCTCTCCCGCGGCGATTTCTTCCTCTGCGCATCCGACAAGCAGCGCGACTTCTGGCTCGGCCAGCTCTCGGCCGTGGGCCGGCTGAACCCCAAGAACTACGACGCGGATGAGACCATGGGGTCGCTGATCTCGGTGGTCCCCTTCGGCGTGTCCGACGAACCGCCGGTCCACACCCGCAACGCCATCAAGGGCGTGGTCCCCGGCATCGGCGTCGACGACAAGGTGATTCTGTGGGGCGGGGGGATCTACAACTGGTTCGACCCCCTGACGCTGCTCCGTGCCGTCGACCGCCTGCGCCACCGGCGGCCCGACGCCCGGCTCTTCTTCCTCGGCCTGAAGCATCCCAACCCCGACGTTCCCGAAATGCGCATGGCCGTGGCCACCAGGAACCTTTCCGACGCCCTGGGCCTCACCGACAAGCACGTCTTCTTCAACGAGGGCTGGGTGCCCTACGACGACCGCCAGAACTACCTCCTCGAGGCCGACATCGGGGTGAGCACCCACCTCGATCACGTCGAGACCGCGTTCTCCTTCCGGACCCGGATCCTCGACTACCTGTGGGCCCGGCTACCGATCGTGGCTACGGCCGGCGACACGTTCGCCTCCGTCATCGACGGCGATGGCCTGGGTCTCACCGTGCCGGCCGGCGACGTCGAAGCGTTGGAGGAGGCGCTCTTCCGCCTGCTCGACGACGCCGACCTCCACGCGCAGTGCCGGGCTCGTCTGGCCGAGGTGGTGCCGGGCTACGCCTGGAGCAAGGTGCTGGCCCCGCTGTTGGCGTTCTGCCGGGCGCCTGTGCGAGCCGCCGATCTGGCTGTGCCCGCCGGCTCCGAGGACATGGGTGCGCTGGCCGCCCTGGCCACGGCGGTCAGTCGGCCGACGTCGCTGCGCGCCGACGTGTTGCTGGCCCGGGAGTACCTCCGGGCCGGCGGGCCGGTCATGGTCGCCCGCCGGGCGTCGGTCCGGTTGGGCCGCCAGGCCCGGGTCATGGCCCGCCGCCTCGGCCGGATGAGCACCGCCGTCAAATGAGCACCGCCGTCAAATGAGCACCG
>JBBSIS010000042.1:0-18958 GCA_038231955.1 Acidimicrobiales bacterium | reverse complement strand
GCACCGCCTGTTCAGCTTCATCTCCATGAACTGGCGGGGCAAGCCCCTCACCACCTACCGGACCGTGGTCGAGCTCATCGCCGCCACGACCACACAGACCGGTCTCACGGTCCAGGCCGACTTCGACGAGGGCTACTACCCGACCGGCGTCAAGGTCACCGACGCCGAACTCGCCGCCGTCCCGATCAAGCCCCACGACTTCCACCCCAACTGGAACTACAGCATCCTCCCTGCGCCGCCATAAGGCTCAAGTAATTGCAGCACGGGCCCTTAGGTGCGTTTCGCATCTATTGAGCCCGACCTCCCCGGGCAGCAGAATCTTCCAGCAATTGGCGCAGTCGAGGGGGAGCTTCATGAGGATTCGTACGCAACGGGTGGCGGGCACGGCCGCCATGCTGGTCCTGCTCGGAGGCGGCGCCGCGTCAGCCGCGGGAACCGGGACGCTGACCGCGCCAGTCCAGGTCACCAAGGACGACCTGAGCCCCGGTCGCACCTACTCGTCGCCGAACCTGGTGGTCGACCCGTCGAACCCGATGATCATCGTCGGGGCCTACGCCGAGCTGCGGACCCGCCGCTGCGGCCTGGTCCGCACCGCCGACGGGGGCCAGACCTGGACGCGGCTCGACCCGGCGTCGACGTCGCCGTCGCCCTCGTCGTACCCGAACTGCAACTCCAATCCCCGGGGCACGTTCCAGGCCCAGCCCGCCTTCGGGCGTGACGGCGTCCTCTACATGGCGCTCGACGGCTGGGACACCCAGGACGGCGGCGTCGGCGGAAACCCGAGCATCGTCGTCTCCCGTTCCACCAACCTGGGTGACACGTGGACGCCGGTCGTGGCCCGCGACAACCGGGGCAAGACGGCCGAGGGCCAAGAAGCCGACCGGCCGGTGACGGGCATCGCCGTCGATTCCAAGACCGCCGGTTCCGACATCGTCTACGTGGGCGCCAGCCGTCGCTCGCCGGGCTTCAGCGGGGCCAACGCCCTACCCAACCAGCCCATCGTGATCGTCTCCACCGATGGTGGCAAGAGCTTCGGTGAGCCCGTCAACCTGGCCGAGGCGGCGTTCTCCGACGCCGGCCTCCGCCAGACGGCCATCAAGTCCACCACCACCATCCCCAACGCCACCACCACCAGCACCACCAACCCACCGGCCGGCAGCCGGGCCGCCACCCCTGACCAGGCCGCCAACTTCGGCGGGTTCGGCCCGTCGATGACGATCGACGCCAAGGGGACGGTGTACGCGGTGTGGCCGACCACCACCTCCAACGTCACGCCCCGACCCTCGGGCGCCATCATGGTCTCGAAGTCCACCGACAAGGGCGGGACGTGGACGACGTCGCCGATGACGGCCTTCGACCCCACGGTGGGGTCGTTCGTGACGGTGGTGTGGAGCGCAGAGGGCGGGCCCCAGGGAACACTGCACGCCGTCGCCGACGGCACCGAGAACCCGGCCGTCTCCGGCAACACCGACATCTACTACTACAAATCCACCGACGGTGGCGCGACGTGGTCGGCCCGCAAGAACGTCACCGACGACGACCCCGCCCAGATCTTCACCCAGGTGTACCCGAACATCGCAGTGGCGCCCGACGGACGGGTCGACGTCGCCTTCTTCGACACCCGCAACGACCCCGGTACCCGCTCGAACGACGTCTACTACACGACCTCGTCGGACAACGGGGCCACATGGTCGAAGAACGTCCGGATCACCGACAAGTCGATCGACCGCAAGATCGGCGTGTTCGCCAACAACGCCGACGTCAACGCCCCGCCCGGACTGGTCGCGACCAAGGACATCACCCTCGTGGCCTGGGACGACACCCGCAACGGTGACGCCGTGGGTCAGGCCCAGGACATCTACTCCGCCGACGTGCAGCACCGTGAGCTCGGTGGCGGCGCTTCGAAGGCGGCCAAGGTGGCCCTGGCCGCCGTGGTCGGCCTGCTGCTGGTGGGTCTGGGCTTGCTCGCCATGTCGTTCCTGACCCGGGGCCGGGGGGGCGACAAGGCGGCGACCACGACGGGGAAGGCAACGGCCAAGCCGGTCCCCACCAAGAGCAAGGCCCGGTAGCGCGCGGGCGACAGGGCCCGACCGGCGGCGGTCAGCCGGTCGGGCCGGCGCCGGCTGCGTTCCTCGCCTCGATGAAGGCCATGCGCAGCTGGTTGAGGGCCTGGCGGAGGGGAGCCTCGTTCGGTCCCATGCGGGGCCCAACCGCGTCGAGCAGCCCGCCCAGGCCGTCGATGGCCACTGCGGCCTCAGCGAGATTGGGCGGCTCCTGGCCCAGGTGCAGCGCAGCCAGCTCAAGCATGCCGATGCCATGGTTGGCCACCACGGCCACGGCCGGCGTGCGCAGGAGCTGTTCCTGCATGGCCAGCATCTCGGCGCGCATCTCCTCTTCGCTGTACGGCTCGTCGCCGAACGGCGCCTCGCCGGGGCCGTGCTCGCCCGCCGCCGGCGGCCGGCCGGGCGGGGCCTGGGACGGGGAATCGTCCTTGGGGATGGGCCGCTCGCCCGACGGTGTCCAGAAGGTGCTCATGCTGCTATCCTAGGTGGACAACTGCATACGGAAAGCGGGGCTCACGCCCCCACCCGGCCATGCCGAGCATCCGTGCTCGGTTTTCGTGCGCCGGGTTGCTCGACCGCCAAGGGCGGACGTTGCTTTTCGCACGTCCGTCTTTTTTCATTGTAAGGAGTGATGCCGCATACCCGCACCGGATGGCGCCGACCTCAGGATCAACGACCGGATCCGGGCCCGAGAAGTGCGCCTCGTCGATCCCGACGGCAACCAGCTCGGGATCAAGAGCCTGCCCGACGCCCTCTCCATCGCGAGGGAGCTGGACCTGGATCTCGTCGAGGTGGCGCCGCTCGCCGAACCGCCGGTCTGCCGGATCCTCGACTACGGCAAGTGGAAGTACGAGGCGGCCCAGCGCGACAAGGAGTCACGCAAGAAAGCCAGTACCAGCTCCATCAAGGAGATGAAGTACCGGCCCAAGATCGGCGGCGGTGACTTCGAGACCAAGACCCGCAAGGTCGGCGAGTTCATCGAGGAAGGCCACAAGGTCAAGATCACCATCATGTTCCGAGGTCGAGAGGTCGCCCACCCCGAGTTGGGCAAGCGCATTCTCGACCGCATCGCCGAGCACCTGCCGCTGGCCAAGGTGGAGGCAGCGCCCAAGCTCGACGGGCGGAACATGGTGATGGTGCTGGCCCCTGACCGTCGGGCCCGGGCCGCAGCCAAGGCGGGAGGTGCCGAAGGCCACCTCGACGCCTCGCCCGACAGCCCACCCCCGGCGCCCCCCGCCACCTGAGCAACAGCACACCGAGCAGCAGGAGACAACGCGACATGCCCAAGATGAAGACCCACCGCGGCGCGGCCAAGCGTTTCAAGGTGACCGGCACCGGTCGCATCATGCGCCGGAAGGCCTTCCGGTCGCACATCCTGGAGAAGAAATCCTCGGTGCGAACCCGTCGCCTCGCCCGCCCGGCCGAGTTGACTGGCGGCGACAAGGCCCAGGTCAAGCGCATGCTCGGCCTCTAGGGATTCTTCGATACGAGTCTTTACCTGCACGATCTCCTGTACCGCGAGGAGGTGACCCGGTAACACCGGTCGCCGCCAGTGGGGCAGGGGCCCCCACTGGCAGGCAACGGGCACCGTCCGAGAGGACGCAACCAATAGGGTGCGAAGCACCCGGGTGCCCGTTGCCCAAGAAGAAGGAGCTCGAATGGCCAGGGTCAAGCGCGCCGTCCACGGTCGCAAGCACCACCGCGCCGTCCTCGAACAGGCCAAGGGCTACTACGGCAACAGGAGCCGCAGCTACAAGTCCGCCAACGAGGCGGTCATGCACGCGCTCCACTACGCGTACCGCGACCGTCGGGCCCGCAAGGGGGACTTCCGCCAACTGTGGATCCAGCGCATCAACGCCGGCTGCCGTCTCAACGGCACCAGCTACAGCCGCTTCATCTCCGGGCTGCGCGAAGCCGGGGTCGAGGTCGACCGCAAGGTCCTGGCCGACCTGGCCGTCACCGACCCCACGGCGTTCACGGCCCTGGTCAAGCTGGCAGGGGAGAGCCGCCAGGCCTCGTGAGCCCCCCACCGGCGCACGCCGGGGGACTGAATGCCGGAGGACTGAATGCCGGAGGATTGGGCTTCGGCTCGGCCCGGGTCAAGCGGCTGCGCCATCTCATGGCCCGACCCGCGGCCCGGGCCCGCGAGCACGCCTTCGTCATCGAGGGACCGACGCTCATCGGCGATGCCCTCGATGCCGGAGCGCAGCTGGAATGCCTGTTCGTCGCCCCCGGCCACACGGTTCACGCTGGGGCCTCGTCGGTGGTGGCGCGCGCCGTGGCCACCGGCGTGGCGGTCTACGACCTCGGCCCTGGAGTGCTCGAGCGGGTGGCCGGAACGGTCACGCCGCAGCCGGTGATGGCCGTCGCCCGGGCCGTCGACGTCGGTATCGACAACCTAGCCGGGGCGTCCCTCGTGTTGGTGTGCGTCGAGATTCGCGATCCGGGCAACCTGGGGACCGTGGTGCGCAGCGCCGAAGCGGCGGGAGTCGACGGGATACTCTGCTGCGACGGCACGGTCGACATCTACAACCCCAAGTGTGTGCGGGCGTCGGCCGGCTCGCTGTTCCACACACGAATCGTGGCCCGAGGGGAGCCGGTGGAGGTGTTGGGGACGCTGGGCGGTTGGGGCCTGCGCCGCCTGGGAACGCGCGCCGATGGCGGCACGCCGTACCACGATTCCCCGCTGAACACGCCCACCGCCCTCGTCCTCGGCAACGAGGCCCATGGGTTGCCGTCGGCGGTGGCCGCCGCCCTCGACGGATGGGTAACCATCCCCATGGCCGGCCGGGCCGAGTCGCTCAACGTCGGGATGGCCGCCGCCGTGCTGTGTTTCGAGGCCGCCCGCCAGCGTGGTGCGTCGTGAGACCCTCTCCCGTCGCCGATCGGCTCCCGGACGCCGTTGTCGAGCTCGACGGCGACCAGCGCGTGGTCTCGGCCAACCGAGCGGTGACCGCATTGACCGGCCTGGCCCCCGAGACCCTCGTCGGTCGTCCCGTCGCCGAGGTGCTGCAGCCCCGGGACGCCGACGGGAGGAGCCTCTGCGCCGGTGGCTGGGACCGCTCGACCCGGCTGCGCTCGGTGTGGGGGATCCCGGAGCAGGAGGTCCGGCTCAGGGGCGCCGGTGCGGGCGAGGTGCGGGCCCTGGTCACGGGACGCTACGAGCGCGACGCCGCCGGCCGCATCACAGGGGCGGTCCTGGCGCTGCGAGATGGCGGCCGCCGCCGCTCGGGCCCCACCGACGGCATCGAGGTGATATCGACGGTCAGTCATGAGCTGCGCGCCCCCCTCACGTCGGTAAAGGGGTACACGAGCCTGCTGCTCAACCGCTGGGAGCGCCTCGGGGAGGAGCAGAAACGCATGATGCTCGAGCAGGTCCACCACGACGCCGACCGGGTCACCCGCCTGGTGACCGAGTTGCTCGACATCAGCCGGCTGGAAAGCGGCCGCCTCGTCCTGCGGCCGCGGATGGTCGACATGGTCGGCCTGGTCAACGGCGTCGTCGAGAAGGTGCGGATGATGGAGCCCGAGCTTTCGGCCGGCGTGGAGTTCCCCGCTGTTTTCCCGTCTGTCTATGCCGACCCCGACAAGATCGAACAAGTGCTGACCAACCTGGTGGAGAACGCGGCCAAGTACGCCGACCCCAAGAGCCTCCGGGTCTCAGGCGTCGTGGCCGATGGCCTGGTGAAGGTGGCGGTGGCCGATCACGGCGACGGGATCCCCGAGTCCGACCTGCCCCGCGTTTTCACCAAGTTCTTCCGCCGGGCCGAGACCCGTCCGACCGGCTCGGGCCTCGGCCTGTGGATCAGCCGGGGCCTGGTCGAGGCTCACGGAGGACGGTTGGTCGTGGAATCGGCGGTCGGCCGGGGCTCGGTCTTCAGTTTCACCTTGCCCATCGCCCCGCCCGCCGAGCTCCTGTGACGGACCTGCCGCAGTTCGGCGAGATCGAAGCCATCGAAGCCGACGGGTTGGGGCGCGTCGCCGCTGCGGACACGGTCGCCGAGCTGCGTACCGTCGAACAGGAGCTGGTCGCCGGGAAGCGGTCGGCCCTCGCCGCTGTGAACCAGCGTCTCGGGTCGCTACCGATCGAAGCCCGCAAGGACGTGGGCCGGGCCATCAACGAGGCCCGGGCCCGATTGGCCACGGCCGTCGCCCAGGCCACCTTGGCCTTGGAGGCGACCGAGGGCGCGGAACGCATCGCCGCCGAGCGCCTGGACCTCACCGAGGTCGTCGGGCGGGTGCGACGCGGCCACCGCCACCTGGTGACCCGGGCCCGCGACGAGCTCGAGGATCTCTTCGTGGGCATGGGGTACAACGTCGCCGAAGGGCCCGAGGTCGAGACCGATTGGTACAACTTCGAGGCCCTGAACATGCCTCCCGCCCACCCGGCCCGCAGCATGTGGGACACGCTGTACGTCCGCTTGGGGGCGCCCGAGTCGACGTTGCTGCGCACCCACACGTCGCCGGTGCAGATCCGCGTCATGCAGGCCGAGCCGCCGCCCATCTACGTGGTCGCCCCCGGGCGCTGCTACCGCCGGGACACCCCCGACGCCCGCCACCTTCCCGTGTTCCACCAGATCGAGGGGCTGGTCGTCGACCGGGGGATCACCTTCGGTGACCTGGCCGGCACCATCGAGGCGTTCACCAGCGCCTACTTCGGCCCGGCCATCCACTCGCGCCTGCGGCCGTCGTACTTCCCCTTCACCGAGCCGTCGGCCGAGTTCGAGGTCAGCTGCATCTTCTGCGAGGGCAAGGGGTGCCGGGTCTGCTCCCACACCGGCTGGATCGAGCTGGGCGGCTGCGGCATGGTCGACCCCAACGTGTTCACCGCCGTCGGCATCGACCCCGAGGAGTACTCGGGCTTCGCCTTCGGCTTCGGCATCGACCGCTGCGCCATGATGCGCCACGACGTCGACGACATCCGCCACTTCATCGCCAACGACATTCGCTTCCTGGAGCAGTTTTGATATCGCCCTCGCCCGTTCGTTGCGCTCGCTACAGCTCCCCCGGCAGAGCCGATTCCTGATGCGGGCACCGCTTTCCTGGCTGCGGGACTTCGCCCCGTTCTCGGGCGACCCTGCCGATCTTGCTTCCGCTCTCTCCGGGCTGGGGCTGGTGGTCGAGGGCATCGAGACCGTCGGTGAGGGGCTGGCCGAGGTGGTGGTCGCCCGGGTGCTGGCGACCCGACCGCACCCCAATGCCGACAAGGTGCAGCTGGTCGACGTCGACGCCGGCGACGGCGCCCCATTGCAGATCGTCTGCGGGGCGTTCAACTTCTCGGCGGGGGATCTCCTGCCCCTGGCCCCGGTCGGCGCTCGCCTGCCCGGAGGCATGGACATCGGGCGGCGCAAGGTCCGGGGCCAATGGTCCAACGGCATGTTGTGCTCGGGCGCCGAGCTGCACCTCGGCCCGGACGCAGATGCCACCGGGATCATGATCCTGAATCGCGACCTCACGCCGGGCACGCCGCTGGTCGACGCTTTGGGCATCGTCGCCGACATGGTCTTCGACCTCGACGTGACCCCCAACCGTCCCGACGCGCTCTGCGTCGCAGGTGTGGCCCGCGACCTGGCTGCGGCGCTCAAGTTGCCATTCGCCATCCCGGAGCCGGCCGCGCTCCTCGCCGACGACGAGCCCCGCCCGGTGAGCGTGGCGGTCGAGGCGGCCGACCTGTGCCCGATCTTCACGGCCGCCGTCCTGGGCGGCGTCACCGTCTGTCCGTCGCCGTCGTGGTTGGCTCGACGGCTGACCCTGGCCGGCATGCGCCCGATCAACAACGTGGTCGACGTCTCCAACTACGTGATGCTCGAACTGGGCCAGCCCAATCATCCCTACGACCTTGATCGCCTTCCCGGTCGTGGCTTTTCGGTGCGCAGGGCCCGACCCGGCGAGGCACTGGTGACCCTCGACGGCGTCGAGCGCCGGTTGGGGGGCGACGATTGCCTGATCTGTGGCGCCGAGGGCACCCCGGTGGGCATCGCCGGCATCATGGGCGGGTCGAGCAGCGAGATTTCGGCGACGACGTCGACCGTGGCCCTTGAGGCGGCGTGGTTCGACCCGGTCGCCATCGCCCGAAGCTCCAAGCGCCTGGGCCTGCGCACCGAGGCCTCGATCCGTTTCGAGCGGGGTGTCGATCCCGAGGGCGTCGACCGGGCCGTGGCCCGCTTCTGCCAACTGGCGGGTGAGGTCGCCGGCGCCACCCTTGCCGGTACGACGGTCGATGTGCGGACCGAGGTGCCGAGGTCGGCTCGCGTCGTGGTGCGGACCAGCCGGGTCAACGCCCTCCTGGGCACGGCGTTGTCGCCGTCGGAGGTCTCCGGCTACCTCCAGCCCATCGGGTTCCTGTGCACCCCCACCGGCGAGGGCGACTTCCGGGTCGACATCCCGTCGTGGCGTCCCGACAGCGAGCGGGAGATCGACGTCGTCGAGGAGGTTGCTCGTCATCACGGCTACACCCGCATCGAACGGACCGTGCCGCCCGTCACCCGGGTCGGGCGGCTGACGCCGTACCAACGCGACCGCCGTCGGGTGCGCGAGATCCTCGTCGGCGCCGGCCTGGCTGAGGCCTGGGCCTCGTCATTCCTGGCTCCCGAGGACTTGGCCCGAGCCGGCTTGGCGCCCGACGCCGTGGAGGTAGAGAACCCCTTGGCGGGCGAGGAGTCCCTTCTCCGGCCGTCGCTGCTGCCCGGCCTTCTCCGGGCCGTGGCGTTCAACGCCGATCACCGCCGTCCCGACGTCGCTCTCTTCGAGATCGGTCACGTCTTCGGCCGCCCGGCGATGGGGGAGCAGCTACCGACCGAACCGGAGAACCTGGCCGTGGCGCTGGGTCGCGGTGACGCGCCCGACACGGTGCGGATGTGGTCGGCGCTCGTCGAGGAGTTGGGCCTGACCGACATGCGCCTCGAGGCTGACGCGCGGCCCGGCCTGCATCCCACCCGTAGTGCCCGCATCGTGGTGGGGGGTGACGTCGCCGGGGCCATCGGAGAGGTGGGCCCGCAGGTTCTGGCCGCGCATGGCATCGAGGGCCGGGTCGGCTGGTTCGAGGTCGACCTGCGGCTGCTGCTCGACGCCGCCCGCCGGCCGGCCACCTACCGTCCCGTCAGCCGCTTCCCCTCGGCCGACATGGACCTGGCCTTCGTGGTCGACGACGCCACGCCCGCCGCCGACGTCGAGGCCACCCTGGCCCGGGCCGGGGGGGAGCTCCTCGAGCATCTCGAGCTCTTCGACGTCTTCCGCCGCCCCGAGCTGGGGGGTGGCCGCAGCCTGGCCTGGCGCCTGCGCTTCTCGGCCCTCGACCACACCCTGGCCGAGGACGAGCTCACCCGCCTGCGGGCGCAGGCCATCGAGGCGGTCACCACCGCCCACCCCGCCCGACTGCGAGGCTGAGCGGGGCTACTGGAGCCCGCTGACCGCCTTGGCGATCACCAGTAGGGACACGACGAGGGCCGACATGCACTGGACGCTCATGAGCGTCTTGGCCCGCGTCGACAGCGGCATGGTGTCGGTGGGGCTGAAGGCAGTGGAGTTGGTGACCGACATGTAGAGGTAGTCGACCAGAGTCGGCGCCCAGTCAGCTTTCTCCGACGACGCCCCTGCCACCTCGTCGATCGAGTCGCCGTTCTCGTCCTGGGAGAAACGAAAGTCGGCGTGGGGCAGCTCGGCCCGCGGCGCCTGCGTGCGGCGGACCGGACCGCCCCGGTCGAGCTCCCAATACGCCATGCCAAAGACGATGATGTTGGTGAGCCAGACCTGCAGGGCGGCGAGCAGCAGTTTCTTGCTGTCCTGGGCGTCGCCCGAGACGAGGGCGCGCACGAGGAAGACCAGGGACAGGAAATTGGCGGCCCCGATGACCCCGACCAGGGTCAGTGACAGGGCGCGCGAGGCCCTGGTCTCGCGCGTGAAGCGACGGGGATTGAAGGCGACGAGCGGCACCAGCAGCAGGATCTCGAGGGCGGGCACCACGAAGCGGGTGCCGAAGGTGAGGTCGCTGGGCAGCCCGACGTAGAGGCCGATGCCGACCAGCACCGCGGCCACCGCCGGCAGCCGGTGCTCGGGCCGGCGCTCGTGGCGGGGCCCGGAGAGGATTCGGTTCACGTCACTGCCTGCACGCTTGTCGGCTACTGCCAGGCGGCGATGGCCTTGGCGGCATCGTCCATCTTGGCCCGGGCCGCCTTCATCTCCCGCTGGGCCTGTTCGACCACGCGGGCCTCGTTGGCGACACGACCGCCTTTCAGGCAGGTGGGGACGGCAGTGGCCACGGCATCGAGGCCGGCCCGCACCGCGCTGTCGGCGGCGGCGTCGGGCACGGGAAGTCCCTTGCGGGCATCGGCCAGATCCTCCTGCAACTGGTTGCACGAGGACAGGATCACCGGTCGATCACCCTTGTCGAGCGCCTCGTTGGCGGCGTCGACGTCGGTGCTCACCGCGGCGACGACCGCACCGTTGCGCTTGTCCCAGTCGGCCTTGTTCGTAGCTGTACCAGCGGAGGAGCCCCCGCTTCCCCCGCACGCCCCGGCCAGGGCGGTCATCAAGACCGCCACCGCCCCCATTCGTATTGAATAAAGATTCACCATGCTGTATCTTCAGTCCATGTTCGCAGTCGGGATCTTAGGAGCGTCGGGCTACGCGGGCGCCGAACTGCTCCGCCTCTGCCATCTCCATCCGCAGTTGGAGGTGGCGTGGGCCACGGGCGACACCCAGGCCGGGAGCCTAGTCGGTGCCCTTTACCCGAGCCTGGCTGCGGCGTACCCGTCGTTGCGGTTCGAGTCGTTCGACCCCGACCTGGTCGGTGACGTCGATCTCGTCTTCCTGGCCCTGCCCCACGGCGCCTCCCAGCACATGGTGAACGACATACTCGAGACCGGCAGAAAGGTCGTCGACCTGGCCGCCGACTTCCGCCTGCAGGATCCGACCGTCTACGAGCGGTGGTACGGCGAGGCCCACGGCGCGCCAGGACTCGTCGACCGGTTCGTCTACGGGCTCCCCGAGCTGTACCGGGACGACCTGGCCGGCGCCGACGCCGTGGCCTCGGCCGGCTGTTACCCGACCGCCGCCGCCTTGGCCCTGGCCCCCTTCGTGGCGGCCGGCGCCATCGAGGCCTCGGGGATCATCGTCGACGCGGCCAGCGGGGTCTCGGGCGCCGGGCGGTTGCCCAAGCACGGAACCCACTTCGGCACCGCCAACGAGGACTTCACCGCCTACGGCCTGCTCGACCACCGGCACACCCCCGAGATGGAACAGGCGATCGGGGCCGCGCTGCTGTTCACGCCGCACCTGGCCCCCATGACCCGGGGCATCCTGGCCACGTGCTACGCCCGCCCGACGGGGCCGACCTCGACCGACGATGTGCTCGGCCTGCTGGTCGACGCCTACAAGGGCGAGCCGTTCGTGGTGGTCAGCCCGACCAGCCCGTCGACCAAGGCAACGTGGGGATCGAACAGCGTCCACCTGACCGCCCGCTACGACGAGCGCACCGGATGGGTGGTGGTCCTCGCTGCCCTCGACAACCTGGTGAAGGGCGCCTCGGGCCAGGCCGTGCAATGCGCCAACATCCTCCTTGGCTTGGACGAGACCGCCGGCCTGTCGTCCATCGGGGTCTATCCGTGAACACTGAATCTCCAGTGAACCTTGTCAAGGGGTTCGTGGCCGCCGGGGTGCCCTGTGGGCTCAAGGACAGCGGGGCGCCAGACCTGGCTCTGGTCGCCACCGCCGACGGGCGACCGGTGCCGGCTGCCGCCGTCTTCACCACCAACCTGGCCCCCGCCGCTCCCGTCCAGGTGAGCAGGGCCCACCTGGCTGCCACCGGCGGGTATGCCTCGGCGGTTGTCATCAACAGCGGCAACGCCAACGCCGCCACCGGCGCCACCGGTCGGGACCACGCCGAGCGGATGTGCGCCCTCGTCGCCGAGGGCCTCGGCTGCCGGCGCGAGGAGGTGCTGGTCTGCTCCACCGGCCTGATCGGCATCCCGCTACCCATCGGTGCGGTCGAGTCGGGGATCGGCCCGCTGCTCGCCGCCCGTCGCGCCGACGGCCTCCACGACGCCGCGGTGGCCATGATGACCACCGACATCTTCGCCAAGGACGTGCTGCACCACGGCGACCGATTCACGGTGGGCGGCATCGCCAAGGGCGCGGCCATGCTCGCTCCCCACATGGCCACCATGCTGGCGCTGCTCACTACCGACGCCCACGCCACTCCAGCCGAGCTGCACCACGCGCTGACCGCGGCGGTGGCGCATTCGTTCAACGACCTCACCGTCGACGGGGCGACGTCGACCAACGACACGGTGATCGCCCTGGCCGGCGGCTCGGCCGGCCCGTGCCCCGGCCTGGCCGACACCATGGGCGCCGTGTGCGCGGAGTTGGCCACCATGATGGCCGACGGCGCCGAGGGGGCAACCAAGCGCGCCCGCATCCGGGTCACCGGCGCGGCCTCAGCCGACGATGCCCGCCGGGCCGCCCGCAAGATCGCCGAGAGCCAGCTGGTGCAGTGCTCGTTGTACGGCGCCGATCCGTACTGGGGCCGGATCATGAGCGAGCTGGGCAGCTCCGGCGCCGCCTTCGATCCCGACCGGGTGTCGATCTCCTACGGCGGGACGGCGGTGTGCCGTGGCGGTGTGGCGTGCGACCACGATCAGGCGGCGGTGGCGGCGGCCATGGCCGGTCGCAACGTCGACCTGGACGCCGATCTCGGGCTGGGCGACGGCGAGGCCGTCATCACCACCACCGACCTGACGCCCGCGTACATCGCCGAGAACATGAGGACGTCGTGACCATCCCGACGTCGATCGCGAAGGCGCCCAGCAGTAAGGCCGAGGTGCTGGTCGAGGCGCTTCCCTACATCCAGCGGTTCCGGGAGAAGGTGGTGGTCGTCAAGTACGGCGGAGCGGCGATGACCGACCCTTCCCTGTCCGCCCTGTTTGCCGAGGACGTCGTCCTCATGCGCTCGGTCGGCATGCGGCCGGTGGTCGTTCACGGCGGCGGGCCGCAGATCGGCGAGCTGATGAAGCGGCTGGGCATGGAGCCGGAGTTCCGCCAAGGACTGCGGGTGACCGACGCCGACACCCTTGACATCGCCCGCATGGTGCTCGTGGGCAAGGTCAACCGCGACATCGTGTCGTCGATCAACATCCTCGGGCCGCTGGCCGTCGGGCTGTCGGGCGAAGACGCCGGGCTCATCACCGCCACCGCCCGTCACCCCGACCTGGGCTACGTCGGCGACGTGGAAGCCATCAACCCCGGCATCCTCGACCGCCTGCTGGCCGAGGAGCTCATCCCGGTCATCGCCACCATCGGGACTGACTTCGAGGGGCAGGCCTACAACATCAACGCCGACACCGCGGCCGGCGCCCTCGCCGAAGCGCTCTGCGCCGAAAAGCTGGTGTACATGACCGACGTGATCGGGATCCTGCGCGACATGGCCGACCCGGACAGCTTGATCACCACCGCCACCGCCGACGACCTCGAGACGCTCGTCGACGAGGGCCTGCTCACCGACGGCATGATCCCGAAGGTCGCCTCCTGCACCCATGCGGTGCGAAACGGCGTCGGCCACGCCCACATCCTCGACGGGCGGGTGCCTCACGCCCTGCTGCTCGAGATGTTCACCCGCGACGGCATCGGCACCATGGTGGACGCATGAGCGACTCGAACCGCCCGCCTCTCATGCCGAACTACCCGTTCCAGCCCGTCACGTTCGTGCGGGGGGAGGGGAGCCGGCTGTGGGATGTCGACGGGAAAATCTACCTCGACTTCCTCGGCGGCCTGGCCGTCACCTCGCTGGGCCACTGCCACCCGGCGGTGGCCAACGCGGTGGCCGAGCAGGCCCGGACGCTGCTGCACGTGTGCAACCTGTACGGCACCACCATCGGCCCCGAGGTGGCGGCCACCCTCGATCGGCTCATCGGTGGTACCGATCGAGGCCAGATCTTCTTCGCCAACTCCGGGGCCGAGGCCAACGAGTGCGCCATCAAGCTGGCCCGCAAGTGGGCCGGTGGTGCCACTGGTGGCCCGAAGGGCCAACGACGGTACGCGATCGTAAGCACCTACGGGTCCTTCCACGGCCGCACGCTGGCCGCCCTGGCTGCGACCGGCCAGCCGTCGAAGCACGAGCCGTTCCAGCCCATGCCCGCGGGCTTCCGCCACGTGGCCATGGGCGACATCGAGGCCATGGACGCGGCCGTCGACCCGTCCGTGGTGGCGGCCGTGCTGGTCGAGCCCATCCAGGGCGAGGGCGGGGTGAACGTGCCGCCCACGGGTTGGCTGGCGGAGGTGCGCCGGCTGTGCGACGAGCGCGACGTCCTACTCATGCTCGACGAGGTCCAGACCGGCCTTGGCCGTACGGGGGAGTGGTTCGGGTTCCAGCACGAGGGCGTCCAGCCCGACGTCGTCACCATGGCCAAGGCGCTGGGCAACGGGATGCCGATCGGCGCCTGCTGGGCCAAGGCCGACGTGGCGGCCGCCTTCGTTCCTGGCGACCACGGCACCACCTTCGGCGGTCAGCCCCTGGCCGCCGCCGCAGCCCGGGCCACCCTCAAGGTCATGGAGGCCGAGGACGTGCCGGCCCGCGCCACCCGCGCCGGTGCCCGCCTGGCCGCCGGCGTGACCGCCCTCCCCGGCGTGACGTCGGTCCGGGGCCGCGGGCTGCTCCTGGCCGCCGAGCTGGACGGCCGGCCGTCGAAAGAGGTGGCCGCCGCCGCCCTGGATCGAGGCCTGGTCGTCAATGCCGTCACCCCGACCGCCATCCGTCTCGCCCCGTCGCTGTTGGTGACCGACGCCGAGATCGACGAGGCTCTGGCCGTGCTCGAGAAGGTGCTGTCGTGACGAGGCACCTCCTCGACGTCGACGACCTGTCGGCCGACGAACTGGCGCAGGTGCTCGAGCTGGCCGAGCTGGCGGGTCCGCCGCCGGTATTGGCCGGGCGGGGCGTGGCGTTGCTGTTCGAGAAGCCGTCCAACCGCACGCGCGTGTCGATGGAGATGGCCGTCGTCCAGCTCGGCGGCCACCCCGTCAGCCTGCGCGCCGAGGAGGTGGGTATCGACACCCGGGAGACGGCGGAGGACCTCGGGCGCATCCTGGCCTGCTTTTGCTCCCTGATCGGAGCGCGGGTCTTCGAGCACTCCAAGCTCGTGCGGATGGCCGAGGTCGCCACCGTCCCGGTGGTCAACTTGCTCTCCGATGCCGCCCACCCCGTCCAAGCCTTGGGCGACCTGCTGACCCTCCGGCAGCGGCTCGGGGCGCTCGAGGGTCGTAGCCTGGCCTACGTCGGCGACGGGAACAACGTGTGCCGGTCCCTGATGCTCGCCGCCGCTCTGGCGGGCATGGAGATGCGGGTGGCGACGCCCCCCGGCTACGAACCTCCCCCCGACAGCGTCACTGCGCTGACCCACGATCCGGCGGAGGCGGTGGCGGGTGTCGACGCCGTCTACACCGACGTGTGGGCGTCGATGGGCCAGGAGGACGAGGCGGCGAGGCGGAGGGCGGACTTCGCCGGCTTCACCGTCGACGACGCCCTGATGGGCATGGCGGCGCCCGAGGCCGTGTTCCTCCACTGCCTGCCCGCCCACCGTGGCGAGGAGGTGGCGGCGTCGGTCATCGACGGCCCCCGCAGCGCGGTGTGGCAGCAGGCGGCCAACCGGATGCACGCCCAGCGCGGCCTGCTCCTGTGGTTGCTGAGCGAGCCGTGAGGCTGGCGAAACCGCAGCGACAGCATCGGGTGGCCCGCATGCTCGAAGAGCACGCCGTCACCAGCCAGGACCAGCTCGTCGACCTGCTGGCGGCCGACGGCGTGGTGGCCAGCCAGGTCACGGTGTCTCGCGACCTGGAGGAGCTGGGGGCGGTGAAGGTGCGCATGGCCGGTGGGGAGACCGTCTACGCCATTCCGGAGCTGCCCAAGGACCGGGTGGCGCCCGAGAGCCACCTGAAGCGGGTGCTGGGGGAGTGGCTGGTGGAGGTGGCCCACTCGGCCAACCTGGTGGTGCTGCGTACGCCGCCCGGATCAGCGCATGTCGTGGGGTCGGCCATCGACCGGGCCGGCCTGTCCGACATCCTGGGCACCGTCGCCGGCGACGACACCGTGATGGTGGTCACCAGTGAGCGGGTCGGCGGCGAGAAGGTAGCCCGGCGGTTGTCCGATCTGGCCGGGCTCTGACCATGGCCACCTACGAGGGAGCGCAGTAGATGGCAGGACCAGTGAGGGCAAACAAGGTCGTGCTGGCCTACAGCGGTGGGCTGGACACATCCGTCGCTGTGCGATGGATGGCCGAGCACTGGGGTGTCGAGGTGGTCTGCGTGGCCGCCGACGTGGGCCAGGGGGGGGACTTCGGCGTGCTCCAGGAGCGGGCCCGGGCCGCCGGGGCCGTCGAGGTCGTGGTGGTGGACTGCCGGAAGGAGTACGCCGCCGACTTCGTCGCCCCCGCCCTGCGGGCCAACGCCCTCTACGAGGGCCGCTACCCATTGGTCTCGTCGCTGTCCCGGCCGATCATCGCCCGCCACCTGGTCGAGGCGGCCCGGGCCTATGGGGCCGACGGGATCGCCCACGGCTGCACTGGCAAGGGCAACGACCAGGTCCGCTTCGAGGTGTCGGTCCGCGCCCTGGCGCCTGACCTCGAGCTCCTGGCCCCGGTGCGGGTCTGGGGCCTGAGCCGGGAGGATTCGATCGCCTACGCCGAGCGTCATGACATTCCGGTCAACGTCACCCGGGCCAGCCCGTACTCGATCGACGAGAACCTGTGGGGCAAGGCCATCGAATGCGGCGTGCTCGAGGATCCGTGGGCCTCGCCGCCCGAGGACGTCTTCACCCTGACCCGCCCGACCGCCACCGAGCCGGTCGAGCTGGTCGTCGCCTTCGAGGCCGGGCTGCCCGTCGCCGTCGATGGCCGGGCCATGGCCCTCGACGAGCTCGTGGTCCACGTCGGCGACGTCGTCGGATCCTACGGCTGGGGCCGGGTCGACATGGTGGAGAGCCGCCGGGTCGGGATCAAGAGCCGCGAGGTCTACGAGTGCCCGGGCGCCCTCGCCCTGCTCCTGGCCCACGCCGACCTCGAGGGGCTGACCCTGGAGCGCGACGTCCTCCACGAGAAGTACCGCCTGGAGCCCCGCTGGGCCGAGCTGGTCTACGACGGGATGTGGTATTCGCCCCTTAAGAACGCGCTCGACGCCTTCATCGCCGAGACACAGCGCTACGTGACCGGCGAGGTCCGGCTGCGCTGTGAGCCGGGACGCTGCATCGTCGCCGGCCGGCGCAGCGACGTCGGCCTGTACGACTACAACCTGGCCACCTACGACGCGGCCGACAGCTTCCGCCACTCCGACGCCGAAGGCTTCGTGCGCCTGTTCGGCCTCGGGATCCAGACGTGGGCGGCCCGCCAGGCCCGCCCCGGTGGCGGGCCCACCGCCAGCGGCCAATGACGCTCTGGCAGGCCCGGCCCGGTGCTGGCCCGGCCGGGGACCTCTGGGCCTTCAGCGCCAGCGTGGCCGTCGACCGGCGCATGGCCGGTGACGATGTCGACGGTTCGTGCGCCCATGTGCGGGGCCTGGTCCGGGCCGGGCTGCTGACGCCCGGACAAGGCGATGACCTCCTCGGGGCGCTCGACACGGTGCGGGCCGAGCTGGCATCCGGCGCATTCGTGTTCGCGCCCACCGACGAGGACGTGCACACCGCTGTGGAACGACGGGTCACCGAGCTGGCCGGCGAGGTCGGGGCCCGGCTGCACACCGGCCGCAGTCGCAACGACCAGGTGGCCACCGACCTGCGCCTGTGGGCCAAGCGCGAGCTCGCCGCTGTCGCTGCCCGGGTTGTCGTCTTCCAGCGCATCCTCCTCGATCGGGCGGAGGAGGCGCTGGCCGACGGCAGCTACCTTCCCGGCTACACCCACCTCCAGCGGGCCCAGCCCGTGCTGCTCGCCCATCACCTGCTGGCCCACGGCTGGTCCCTGGCCCGCGACATCGACCGGCTGGTCGACACCCTCCGCCGCCTCGACGTCTCGCCCCTGGGTGCAGGCGCCCTCGCCGGCTCGTCGTTGCCCCTGGATCCCGTCGCCACCGCCACCGACCTGGGCTTCGCGTCGGCCTTCGACAACTCTCTCGACGCGGTCAGCGACCGCGACTTCGTGGCCGAGGCCCTCTTCGATCTGGCCCTGCTGGGCGTCCACCTTTCGCGCATCGGCGAGGAGATCGTGCTGTGGTCCAGCGCCGAGTTCGGGTTCCTGCACCTGGCCGACGAGTGGTCGACCGGCAGTTCGATGCTGCCCCAGAAGAAGAACCCCGACATCGCCGAGCTGGCCCGGGGCAAGGCGGGACGGCTCATCGGGCACCTGACCGGGCTGTTGGTCACCCTGAAGGGCCTGCCGTTGGCCTACAACCGCGACCTGCAGGAGGACAAGGAGCCGCTGTTCGACGCAGTGGACCAGGTGAGCCTGGCCCTGGCCGCCCTCGGCGGCCTCCTGACGGCGTCCACCTTCGACCGCCAGAGGATGGAGGCGGCTGCCGACGCGCCCGAGGCGGCGGCCGCCGCCGTCGACCTGGCCGAGTGGCTGGTCGAGCGGGGTATGCCCTTTCGTGAGGCGCACCACGTGGTGGCCGGCCTGGTGCGGGACGCGCTCGACGGCCACGTGCCGCTCATCGGCCTCGTCGCCGACCACAGCATGCTCGGGGCCGAGGCGGCGGCGCTGCTGGAGCCGGGCGCCGCGGTGCGCCGCCGCATCACGGCTGGTGGCGCCGGTCCGGGGCCCGTTACGGAGCAACTGCGAGCCTTCGCCCGGCGCGTCACCCGCGACCAGGGCAGGGTGACGGGATGAACCGGGCTCGGCGGAGGTTGGCGGCGGCCATCGTCGTGGTGGGCATGGCCGGCGTCTTCACCACGGTGGGGGCGCGCCAGACCCGTACCACGTTCGCCG
>JBBSIS010000041.1:0-19388 GCA_038231955.1 Acidimicrobiales bacterium | reverse complement strand
TGACCAGCTCCTTCAGGGTGTTGTACACCGTGGCCAGGCTGATCTCGGGCAGGCGCTGCTGGGCCAGGTCGTGGACGGCTTCGGCGCTGAGATGGACGTGGTCGCCGCGCAGCACCTCGGCCACGACACGACGCTGCGGCGTGAGCCGCCACCCGCGCTGGCGCAGGCGTTCGAGGAGATCAATCATGGGTGAACGGAGAGGCTCGCCTGTCGGCGCCCGGTCGGCCACAACCAGCCGGGCGCCGCAGAGAAGGAGCCGGCCTAAATCTCGCTCTGGCGCATAACCGGGACGGCGCCGGTCATCCTGGTGGTGCTCAAGGGCCGAGGCCCGGCCGAGCCGAGGTTGGCGGCACGACGGGCGTCCTCTTCGGTGAAGACCTGGTTGGGCAAGGCCTGTAGATGGGCGACGTCGCCCGCCTTGATGCCCAGACCCTCGCCCACCCGGTCGCCGAAGTCGTCGTCGATCAGGTACAGGTGCCAGACCATGCGCTCCTGGATCTCCCGGTCGCATTGGCCGACGAGGTCGACCAGGTTGAACACCAGGTCGTCGCGCTCCCAATCCATCATGGTGTGGTAACGGTCGGCGGGCTGCTGGTAGTCGTTGGTGCGGGAAAGCTGCTTGCGAGTCAGGCGGCCGGTGAGCATCGGGCCCTGCTCGTCATGCGTCGGGTACTCGGCCTCCCGGAACCCGGTGTTGCTGGGCTCGTAGTTGACGTGGGGGTTCTGGCCCTCGCCGTCCTGGTGGAAGGCCATCTGCCCGTCGCGCTGATTGGTGTGGACCTGGGCGTTCTTGGGCTGGTTGACCGCCAGCTGCAGGTAGTTCGGTCCCACCCGGTAGCGCTGGGTGTCGGAGTAGGAGAAGGTGCGGCCGACGAGCATCTTGTCGTCGGAGAAGTCGAGGCCGTCGACCAGCACGCCGGTGCCGAAGGCGATCTGCTCGCTCTCGAGGAAGAAGTTCTTCGGCGCCCGGTTGAGCACCATGCGGCCCACGGGACGCAGCGGGAACGTGTCCTCCGGCCACACCTTGGTGTCGTCGAGGGGGTCGAAGTCGAGCTCGGGGTGTTCGTCGTCGCTCATGATCTGCACGTTGAGCTCCCACTCGGGGTGGTCACCGCGCTCGATGGCGTCGTAGAGATCCTTGGTGGCGTGGCCCAGATCCGCGCCCTGCACCGCGTCGGCCTCGGCCTGGGTCATGGCCGCCACACCCTGCTTGGGCACCCAGTGGTACTTGACCAGCACGCTGTCGCCGGCGGCGTTGAGCATCTTGTAGGTGTTCACGCCGAAGCCCTGCATGTGCCGGAAGTCGGTGGGGATGCCGCGGGGGCTGAACAGGTTGGTGAGCATGTGCATGGTCGACGTCTGGTTGCTCAGGAAGTCGAAGATGCGGTTCGGCTCCTGGCGGAACGTGACCGGGTCGGGCTTGAAGCAGTGGACCACGTCGGGGAACTTGACCGCGTCACGGATGAAGAACACAGCCAGGTTGTTGCCGACCAGATCCCAGTTGCCGTCCTCGGTGTAGAACTTCACCGCGAATCCCCTGGGGTCACGGGCGGCCTCGGAGGAGTCCCGACCGCCGATGACGGTGGAGAAGCGCACGGCCAGGTCGGTCTTCTTGCCCGCCTCCTGGAAGAGCTTGGCCCGGGTATAGGTGGACGCCGGCTCGTCGCCGATCTTGCCCGTCGCCTCGAAGTAGCCGAAGGCGGTGGCGCCACGGGCGTGGACGACCCGCTCGGGGATGCGCTCACGGTCGAAATGGCTGATCTTCTCGAGGAACTGGTAGTTCTCGAGCGTGGCCGGGCCGCGGGGGCCGACGGTGCGCTGGTTCTGGTTGTCATAGACGGGGTGGCCCTGGCGGTTGGTCAGGATCTGGTCCGACTTGGTGGGCGGCTGCGCTTCGTTCTTCGGCGTAGCGGTGTCTGTCATGAATCTCCCTCCGACGGTCCGGCCCAGCGTAGCGTCATTCTGGAGAGAGTCAAGACTTAGAACTGTTCGACTCTGTCAGCGGCCGGTGTGGCCGAAGCCGCCGTCGCCCCGGTCGGACGAGGAAAGCTCGCCGACCACTGTCCACGTCACCTGCTCGACGCAGATGATCACCAGCTGGGCGATGCGGTCGCCCCGCTCGACCGTGTAGTCGTTGCCCGGGTCGGTGTTCAACAGGGCGACCCGGAGCTCGCCCCGATAGCCGGCGTCGACCAGGCCCGGCGCGTTGACCACGGTGACCCCGTGGCGCACGGCCAGTCCGCTGCGGGGCAGGACCAGCCCGGCGTACCCGTCGGGGATGGCCACGGCCACCCCCGTGGGCACCACCGCCCGTCCCCCGCCCGCGGTCAGAACGACGCGTTCCCTCGCCACCAGGTCCGCTCCCGCGTCACCGACCCTGGCGTAGGCAGGAAGGGGCAGACCGGGGTCGAGCCGGACGAGGGGCAGGTCGAGCATCAGCGGGGCAGCCTACGATCACCCACGATGCCGCCCTCGATGGCGGGTGATCGGCGGCCTACGATCACCCACCATGCTCGCCTGGATCGACCTGGAGATGACCGGACTCGACGCCGACCGGCACGTGATCCTGGAGATCGCCGCCCTGATGACCGACGACGACCTCGTCACGGTGGCAGACGGGCCCGATCTGGTCGTGCATCAGCCGGCCGAGGCCCTCGACGCCATGGACAAGGTCGTCATAAAGATGCACGCCAAGTCCGGCCTGCGGGTGGCGGTGGAGGCGTCGACCATATCGCTGGAGGACGCCGGCAAGGCGGTGCTCGAGTTCATCCGTCAACATGCGCCCACCGCCGGCGTCGTCCCCCTGTGCGGCAACTCCATCGCCACCGACCGGCGGTTCCTGGCTCGATACCTGCCCGAGCTGGAGGCGTACTTCCACTACCGGTCGATCGATGTGTCGACGGTGAAGGAACTGTGCCGGCGGTGGTACCCGGAGGCGTTCGCCGGGGCGCCGGAGAAGGCCGGCCACCACCGTGCCCTGGACGACATTCGGGAGAGCGTGGCCGAGCTGGCCTACTACCGGTCGGCGATCTTCCGGGGCCCTGCACCCTCCGGCGATTGACTGCGCCCTGGGCCTTCCTGGACCATCCGGGGCCCATCCCGTTCGCCCACCGGGGCGGCGCTTCGGAGCACCCGGAGAACACCATGGCCGCCTTCGGCTACGCCGTGCACCTCGGGTATCGCTACGTCGAGACCGATGTCCACACCACGGCCGACGGGGCGCTGGTGGCCTTCCACGACAACGTGCTTGATCGGGTGACCGATCGGCAGGGGAAGATCGCCGCCCTGCCATGGTCCGAGGTACGCCAGGCCCGGGTGGCGGGCGAGGCCATCCCTCTGCTCGAGGACGTTCTCGGCGCCTGGCCCGACCTGCGGGTCAACATCGACCCGAAGCACGACGCGTCGGTGGAGCCGCTGGTCGACGTCCTGCGCCGGACGAACGCCCACGACCGGGTGTGCGTCGGCGCCTTCTCCGAGCCCCGGCTGGAGCGCGTCCGTCGCCTCACCGGCGGCAGGGTCTGCACCGGAATGGGAACGCGAGCGGTCGCCCGGCTGCGAATGGCCAGCCTGGGTGGTCCGGGAGGCCGCTTCGGCGGCAACTGCGCCCAGGTGCCGGTCCGGCAGGGCCCGGTCGTCCTCGTCGACCGCCGTTTCGTCGCCGCCGCCCACCGGCGCGGCCTGGCCGTGCACGTGTGGACCATCGACGACGCCGACGAGATGGCCCGCCTCCTCGACCTCGGCGTGGACGGGATCATGACCGACCGTCCTGCGATCCTGAAGGAAGTGCTGACCGCGAGGGGCCAGTGGGCCTGACCACCCCTCGCAACCTCCAGGGATGGAGTGTCACAGGGCCTCGGTACTCTCGGTGGGCATGGAACTGACGGCGGGACAGCGCCGGGTCGTGGAGCATGCCGACGGCCCCCTGCGGGTGGTCGGGGGCGACGGGCACGGGAGGACCACGGCCATCGTCGCCCGCTACCTGGCCTTGGTCGGGAAGCACCAGCCGTCCACCGTGCTGGTCGTGTGCCCGAGCCGGGCTTCGGCGGGCCGGTTCCGCGACGCTGTCCTCCCCCACCTGTGCGGAGGGTTCGACGCCCTGCCCATCACCACCTGGTTCGGCGTGGCCTTCGACCTGGTGAGCCGGGCCGGGAAGCGTCCGAGGCTGTTGTCGGGGCCCGAGCAGCGATCGGTGGTCACCCGTCTGCTGGCCATGGAGGCTCCCGACGACTGGCCGCTCTCCAGCGCATTTCTGGGCCGGGATGCATTCGTCGACGAGGTGGTGTCGGCGCTGTCGGCGTACCAGGCCCGACCGCCGGGCTCCGGCCTTCCCGCCGTGGCCATGGCGGGGCGATGGCCGGAGCTGGCCGGCTTCGCCCAGCGGTACGTCGAGCACCTGGCCAGCCGGGGCCAGACCGACCGGGCCGGTCTGCTGGCCGCCGCCGCCGCCCAGGCGGCGCCGGACGCCTACGACCACATCCTGATCGATGACCACGACGGGCACGATCCCGGACTGGGGCCATTGCTCGCCGGCCTCTCCGGCCCCACCCACGACGTCACCGTGGTGCCGACCGGTGTCGACGACCCGCTCCCGTGGCCGACCGTCGACGTGGCGCTGACCCATCCCTTCCGCCGCCCGGCTCCGCCCGCTCTGGTGATTTGCCGCCACCCGTCCACGGAGGCCGAGGCGGTGGCCGGCGAGCTGCTGGGCGCCCGGGCCGCGGGCCTGGCCTGGTCGGACATGGCGGTGCTGCTCCGGCGGCCGCAGTCCCACGGCCGACGGCTGGCCCGAGCCCTCGGCCGCCACCGCATCCCGGTGGCGGCCGGGCCTGGCCTGGCCGCCAGGGCGCACGACTCGGCGGTCACGGCGATCATCGACCTGCTCCGTTGGGTGGCCGCACCCGACGACGTCACCTACGCCGAGCGGTTGCTGGCGTCACCGATGGCCGCCCTGGGGGCCGACGGCCTCGTCGCCCTCCGGGACGACCTGGTGGTGCAGGCGGCCACGCCCACCGCCACGCCGGCCGAGCTGGCCTTTGTCGCCTGGGAACGTGGTCTCGGGCACCTGGGGGCCGGTAGCCGGCGTGACGACGCCGCCGTCGACGCGATCGTCGCCTTCCTCGACCGTTTGCAACGCCAGGGCGACGACAACCCTGCGCAGCGGCTGCCCGCCCTGCTGACCTTCGTCGACGAGGGCGCCATGGCGCCCGATACGTGGCGGGTCTCGGCGGCCATGGCCGACCACGACGCCGTCACCGTCACCTCGATCGCCGCCGCCGCCGGGCGCGAGTGGCACACCGTCGTGCTTCCCGGCTGCGTCGAGGGCGAACTCCCGCGGATCAGCGGGCGGGCGCCACTGTTCGACCCCGACCTGCTCGATGGCGCCCATACCGTGGCGTCGCCGGCCGAGCGGCGGCGACGGTCGCTCGCCGCCGAGCGCCGCCTCTTCGCCCGAGCCGCCTCCCGGGCGACGGGCCGGTTGGTGGCCACCGCTGCCCCTCAGCCGGGCGTGCTGCTCAGCCGGTTCGTCGAGGGATGGACCGAGCAGCCGGCGCAGCTACCCACCGTCGCCGGGCCGGCGCCGGTCCGGCTGGCGCCCACACAGGGCACCGCCGAGGTTTTCCCCGACGGGCGCCTCGTACTCTCCGCCAGCCAGCTCGCCACCTACCACGACTGCCCGTTGCGCTACGCCTACCAGTACGGATTGCGCGTCCGCGACGCAGCCGGCGTACCAGCGGCGCTGGGATCGCTGGTACACGAGGTGCTGGCCGAGTTCCTGTCGCCCGATCGGCCCGCCGACGCACCACCGAGGTCGAGGGTCGCGCTGCTGGGGTTGGCGACCGAGCGATGGACCGACGACATCGCCCGCTACCGCCCCCAGGTAGAAGAGTGCCGGCGGGACTACTTCCAGATGCTGGAAAACTGGTGGGCGGCCGAAGGCGACGGTCCCGGCGCCCCCGGGGTGCTGGCCGTGGAGCGGAGGTTCGACGTCGAGGTGGGCGACCTCCGTCTGGTCGGCGCCATCGACCGTATCGACCGCGCCGCCGACGGCCAGGGCATCCGCATCGTCGACTACAAGACCGGTCGGAGCGAACCTCGGGCCGACGCCATGCCCGACGACCTGCAGCTGGCCATCTACCACCTGGCCGCCACCCGTGACCCCGAACTGGTCGCGCTGGGGCCACCACAGGAGCTCCGGCTGCTCTACCTACGCAGCATGCACACCCACGAGCAACCGATCGTGACCGATCATGCCGAGAGCACCGAAATGCGGGTGGCCGCGGCCGCGGACGATATCCGGGCCGAGCGGTTCGAGCCGGCGGTCGACGCGTCGTGCCGGAACTGCTCGTTCCACCGGCTCTGCCCCCTGCAGCCCCAGGGCCGGGAGGCGGGGACGGCATGACGGTCACCTTCACCGCCGAGCAGATGGCGGCCATCGAAGCGCCGCCCGGCCCGCAACTCCTGGTGGCGGGAGCGGGCACCGGCAAGACCACGGCGATGGCCCAACGGATCCTCCATCTGGTCTCCGCAGAACAGGCCCGGCCCGACCAGATCCTCGGGCTCACCTTCACCAACAAGGCGGCCGCCCATCTGAAGTCCAAGGTACGTGAAGCTCTCGGCCCCGATGCTGACGTGACCGTGGGCACCTACCACTCCTTCGGCGCCTCGCTGGTGACCGACCATGCCCTGGAGCTCGACCTGCGCCCCGCCACCCGCATCCTCAACCGGGCTCAGGCCTGGCAGCTGCTCTACGGGGTCTTCGACGAGTTCCGCTTCACCCGCCGGCGTACCCTGTACCCCCAGATCCTCCTCGACGACGCCCTCAACCTGGCGTCGCGCTGCAGCGATCACCTGGTCCCCATCCAGGCCGTCGTCGACGACTGCCACGACATCATGGCGAGCGAGGCCGCCCAGCGAATCAAGGAAGCCGCGGCCATGCGGTTGGAGCTGTGCCAGGTCGTCGCCGCCTACGGCCGTCGCAAGGCAGAACGAGATCTGCTCGACTTCGGCGACCAGATCGCCCTCGCCGTCCGGCTCCTCACCGAGGTTCCGGAGATGGGCGCCGCCTTGCGGGACCAGCACCCGGTCGTGCTCCTCGATGAGTACCAGGACACCAACTACGCCCAGCGCCGGCTGCTGCAGCTGATCTACGGCGAGGGCGCCGCGGTAACCGCCGTGGGCGACGACATGCAGTCGATCTACGGGTTCCGCGGCGCCCACCTGGCCAACATCGTCGACTTCCCGCAGCACTTCCGCCCCGCCGTCACCCGCGAGCTGCAAGTCACCTTCCGGTTCGGGCCGGCGTTGGTCGCCCTGGCCAACCGGATACAGGGCAACGTCGTCTCCTCGCTGCCGAAGACGCTGGAGTGCCCGGCCGGCGCGCCGGCCACGACCATCGAATCCTTCCTGGCCGCCGACGATGCCGAGGAGGCCGCCACCATCGCCGACGACATCGCCAAGGTCCTGGCCGACGGAGGAACGTGTGGGGGCACTGCGGTGCTCTGCCGGAAACGCCGGCTCATCTCCCCCATCGTCGACGCGCTCCAGGAGCGAGGCATCGCTGTCGAGGTAGTGGGCGCCAGCGGGCTGCTCGACCGGCCCGAGGTCGTCGACCTGGTCTGCTGGCTCGAGCTCCTGGCCGATCCAGACGGGACCACGATCGCCCTCCTCCGCACACTGATCGGCCCCCCGTACCGGATCGGCCTACGAGACCTCGCCGCCGTCGCCCGCCACGCCCAGGCCCACGACCTGGCATTTGCCACCGCCGTCGCCGCATCCGAGGAGGTGGCCGATCTGTCGGCCGAGGCCACCTGGCGGCTCGGCCGGTTCCGCTCCGATCGGTCGGCGCTGGAGGCCGCCGGCCGCCGACTGCCGGTGCTGGAGCTCGCGGAGGCGGTGATCGACCGCACCGGGCTGTGGCAGGCGTCGGGAGCGAGAGGACAGGAAAACCTTTTGCGCTTCCTCGACCTGGCCGAGGGATTCGTGCCGGTGGAGGGCGAAGCCGGGCTGGGGGCATTTGTCGAATACCTTCAGCTGCTCGACGAGTCCGACGACGATCTGGCCGAAGCCCATCTCAGTGACGCCGACTCAATGAAGGTCATGACCATCCATCAGGCCAAGGGCCTCGAGTTCGACACCGTCTACGTGCCAGGGCTGGCGGGCCGGGGCCGTTCCCAGATATTCCCCGACGGGCGCGCCGGGGAGAACGCGCTGTCCAACTCCTCGGCCCTGCCGTGGTGGCTCCGGGAGGACGACGGCATCCCGTCGTGGAAGACCACCACCCAGAAAGCCATCGAAGAGGTCATCAAGGCGCGGCGGCTCGACGAGGAATGGCGGCTGCTCTATGTCGCCTGCACCCGTGCCAAACGCCGGCTCGTCTGCTCGGCGGCCCACTGGTACCGAGGCCCGGCCGAGCCCCAGGGCCCGTCGGTGTTCTACAACTTCGTCGCCGCCCAGGCCGACATCGTCACCGAACGCTTCCGGCACGAGGCCGCCGAGGTCGATCCGGACGTGGCCGCCAAGGAGCGCCAGCGGGCGGCGACTCGTGATGGCGGCGGCGCCACACCCGGAGGCCATGGCGCCGTGGTCTCCGGGCCCAGCCAGCTACGTCTCGACGACATGGAGCCTGCGTCGGCGCCATCGCCGGACCGCACGGTCCCACTCGCGCTGTCGGTCACCGGGCTGGTCACCTACGCCCGCTGCCCGAAGCAGTTCTACTGGACGGTGGTGCGGCCACTCCCGCGCCGCTCATCGGCCGCGGCTCGCCTCGGCACCGAGATCCACCGATGGATCGAGCAGCGGGCCGGGCGCCAGCTGTCGCTCATCGAGCCCGACCGCGACGATGACCGGCGCATCCCCCGGCCCGGCCATGAGCTCGAACGGGATGACGTCGCCGCCCGCTTGCGGGCATCGTTCCTGGACAGCCCGTGGGCCGCGCTCGACCCGGTTCGGGTTGAGGCGCCGTTCGTGCTGGCCGTCGGCGGCCATCTCGTACGCGGCCGGATCGACGCGGTCTATGAGCGGGACGGTCGCCTCGAGCTGGTGGACTTCAAAACCGGACGCACCCCGGCCGAGGGCGACCTGGGCGCCGGCACCCAGCTCGACCTGTACGGCCTGGCCGCCATCGAGACATGGGGTACCGACGCAGAGCGGCTGCGCACCACGTACTGCTACCTCCGCTCCGACGGGCCACCGGTCGTCGAAAGCACCGACTGGGACATAGCCATGGTGACGGCCGTCCGGAGCCGCCTGGCCGGCGCCCTCGACGATCTGGCCCAGGCTCGCTTCGGCCCCACGCCGGGCGCCTGGTGCCAAGGCTGTGACTTCCTGACGTTCTGCCCTGCTGGTCAGACCGGGCTGCGAAAGGATGGCCAGGGTTGAGCGATTTGATCTCCGACCGCCTGTTGCGGGACACCGTCGACCTGCTTGTACGCCTGGTCGAGTCGGCGGGCGCAATCGTGATCTTCGCCGGAGCGACGATTGCCTTCCTCCGGTTCGCGGTGACCGCTGTTCGTGACCGCCGGGCCGCCAGCTTCGTTCCCGTTCGACTCGACCTTGGCCGGTTCCTGACCCTGGGGCTGGAGTTCCAGCTCGCCTCCGACGTGCTCCGCACCGCCATCGCCCCGACGTTCAGGGAGATCGGCGAGCTGGCCGCGGTCGTGGCCATCCGGACCGCACTGAACTTCTTCCTCGCCCGGGAGATCCGCCAGGAGCGGACCGAGGTCGCCGAGGACGGTGACCACCCGTGATGGCCCGTGTGCTCGATGCGTCGGCGGTCGTCGTCACGGCCTGGGGACTGGCGGTCCTGGCTCTCGGCACGCTCGTCCTTCGCTGGCGCGACGGCCTAGCTGCGGCGCTCGAGCTATGGGTGGCGGCCGGCCTTCTTCACCTGGCCCATTCGCCCGACCCGCAACGCCTCGTCGCCGCCGCCGCGATCATCGCGGTGCGTCAGGTCGTCAGCTTCGGCCTGCGGGCCGAGGATCCCGCCATGCTCAAGGCACGACGGTGAGGAGACCGGCGCGTCAGATGACGACGGTGAGGGCGTCGGGCTCGACTCGCACCGAGATGTCCTGGGCCTTGCCGACGACCTTCCCGTCGAGGCGGACCGGAAGCGGCCGTTCCAGCACCACCTGCAGCGCCGAGGTCCGCCGCTCGCGTATCGCCGGATGGGGCAGGTGGATGCCGTGATGGAGCCGGGCTCGCACCGGGAGCAACTGTCCGGCGGGAAGGTGGGCGTCGTAGGTGTCGAGGAGCCCGTCGTTGGGGTGGGCGCGAGGACCAAGGTTCCACGGCCCCAACCACCGATCGCCGAGATACTGGGCGTTCATGGCCACAAAGGCGCGGGTCCACAACCGGGTGCGGGCGACGAGGTGGGCGACGAAGAGGTGCAGGCGACCGTCCAGCAGTACCTCCCCCACGTCGACGGTGAAGCGGACGCCCTGCAGGGCTTGGCCCGGGCCGCCCCCGCCCAGGGTGTGGCACAGGTCGCCCCCCAGCAGGCCCAGGGCGGGGAACGGACGGCGCTCCCGGCGAGCCTGGTCGAGTACCGACGCCGCTTCGGCGTCGGAGCGCACGATCACGCCCCCCTCCGGCAACTCTCCGGGCGCCCCCCACGGTTGACCCTTGGCAATGGGCGACACGCGGCTATGCCTCCCGCTCACGAGGCCGCTCGGGCCCCGGCTCGATGGCGGCGCCCACTCGCCTCAAGGGCTCCCCACGACTGACGACGCCGCCACCACACCACGGAAGACACTTTCCGCCGCCGCCGCCGCCGCCTTGGCTGTCGCCGGGTCGGGCGCCATGAGCGCGAGCTGGCGCAGGAGATCGATGAGCTGCTTGATGTTGCGGACGAAGTCCCCCCCGGAGAGCTCCTCCTCCCCGATCACCTCGTTCAGATCCTTCCCCGATGCCCAGCCGTGGGCCAGGGCGACGAAGCCGGCGTCGGGCCGACGGGTGAGGGGGAGCCCGGCCTCCTCTTCGACGGCGTTGAGCTCGTCGGCCACGCGCTCCAGATCGGTCCACCGCCCCTTGAGGAGCGACGAGGGGAACCAGGGCTCGGGTCGGCCCTCGGGGCGGCGGGCCTCGTAGGTGAACGTGGAGGCCAGCGCGGCCACCAAGGTCGGGTCGAGGCCGTCGAAGAGCCCGGCGCCCAGCGCCTCGGCCAATAGCAGGTCGCACTCGTGGTAGATGCGGCCCAGCACCTCGCCTCGCTCGGTGAGCGACCAACCCTCGACGTAGCCCCAGTTCTCCAGCACCCGAAGCACGCGGTCGAACTGACGGGCCAGGGACTCCGTCCGGCCCTCGATCCGGCGCTCGAGTCGGCGGAGATCCTTCTCGAGGCGGTCGGCCCGCTCCGCGGCCCGGAGGTGGCGTCGCAGGTCCGGGCACCCGGCGTCGGGGTGCTCGTCGACCGAACCGTTGGCACCGTGGCCGCCCCGGGCGTGGCCGTCCGTCCCCCGCGCTGGCACCGGGTGGGTGGGGCGCAGCCGGCCCAGGGAGCGGGCCACTTCGCGACGAAAGCCCGGGTTGCGGGGGGCATAGGGCGACGGCAGATCGACGCGCCCGACCGGTCGGGGGGGAGACCGGAAGTCCCGGGCCGACAGGGTGAGGAAGCGGCGGTCGGGCGTGAGCGCCCCGACCCGCACGTCGTCACCTCGACGACTGGCGGTGGAGATGACGGCGACCCGGCCCGCCGACTTGCCCCCGGACACCATCAGCACGTCGCCCGGCTTGACCCGCTCCAGGGCGGCGACCACGCCCGCCCTCGCCGTCGGCCGCCGGCCGTCGTCGTCATCACCCGCACGCAGGAGCCGGCGGTACTCCCCGACATCGCCCAGCTCGCAGCTCGCCTCTTTGCCGGCCGCCGCCAACAGGACGCCCGAGCGCTCGACCTGGGCCTCGAGGCGGACCACGTCGCGGTCGGAGGTGTACTGCGCGAAGGAGAGGTTGAGCAGGTGGCGGGCGGCGTCGGGCGGGTACCGGCGGACCAGGTTGCAGGCCATGTTGTACGTCGGGCGGAACGACGATCGCAGGGCGTACGTGCGGGTCGACGCCAGCCCCGCCACCTGGTCGAAGGGCACGAACGGTGACCACGGCACGACGGCGTAGCCCACCTCGTCGATGCCACGGCGACCGGCCCGGCCGGTGAGCTGGGTGTACTCGCCGGGGGTGAGGAACTCGTGGCGCTCGCCGGTGAACTTCGACAGCTTCTCGATGACCACCGACCGGGCCGGCATGTTGATCCCCAGCGCCAAGGTCTCGGTGGCGAAGACGGCCTTGGCCAGCCCGGCCGAGAAGCACGCCTCCACCGCCTCCTTGAACGGCGGCACCAGCCCGGCGTGATGGGAGGCGAGCCCCGCCTCCAGCCCGCTCAGCCACCGGCCGTATTCCAACACGGCGAGATCGGCCTCGGAGAGATTGGCGGTGCGGGCCTCGACGATCGCCCGGACCGCCGCCGCCTCCTCGGGGGTGGTGAGGCGCAGGCCGGCATCGAGGCACTGTTTGACCGCGTCCTCGCAGGCGGCCCGGCTGAAGATGAAATAGATCGCCGGCAGCATCCCTTCGTCCCAGAGGCGGTCGACGACCTCGGCCCGCCGGGGCGTGTACAGCCGACCGGCCGGGCGGCCCCGCCAGCGATCGCCGGCGTGGGCGGGACGGGTCTCGAGGCGCAGCGCCTCCGGGTTGGGCTTGCCGTCGACGAAGGTTGGCAGCAGGCGCAGCTCGTCGCGCTCCTTGTCGCCCACGAGGTAGAGGTGGTTGAGCTCGACCGGCCGGCGCTCCTCGATGATGGCGGTCGTCGCCCCCCGGACCGTCTGGATCCAATCGGCGAACTCCTCGGCGTTGGAGACGGTGGCCGACAGGCACACCAGGTCGACCTCGGGCGGGGAGTGGATGATGACCTCCTCCCACACCGGGCCCCGGTAGCGGTCCTGGAGGTAGTGGACCTCGTCGAGCACGGCGTAGCGCAGGCCGTCGAGGGCGGGCGACGCCGCGTAGATCATGTTGCGCAGCACCTCGGTGGTCATCACCACCACGGGCGCGTCGCCGTTGATGGAGTTGTCGCCGGTGAGCAGGCCCACCTTCGCCGGGCCGTGGCGTCGGGCCAGGTCGCCGAACTTCTGGTTGGAGAGCGCCTTCAGCGGAGTGGTGTAGAAGGTCTTGCCCCCCTCGGCCAGGGCCTTGGCCACCGCATATTCGGCCACCACTGTCTTGCCCGAGCCGGTCGGGGCGGCGACGAGCACCGAGCGGCCGGCGTCGAGGGCGTCGAGGGCCTGGACCTGAAACGGGTCCAGGCCGAAGGCGTAGGCGGCCGCGAACTCCTCGCGGGTCACTTCTTCAGCAGGCGGCCGATGAGGATGGAACCCTCGTAGAAGATGTACATCGGTACGGCCATGGCGAACAGGGAGTACGGGTCCTGGCTGGGCGTGATGACGGCGGCGACGACGACGATGATCACGATTGCCGGGCGCCGCCACTTGCGCAGCTTGCGGCTGCTGACCACGCCGGCCAGCTCCAGGAACACCAGGACGATCGGGAACTCGAACGCCACGCCGAAGGCGATGATCATGAGGATCACCAGACTGAGGTACTTCGAGGCACTGAACAGCGGCGTCAGGTTCGGACCGCCCACGCCGATCAGGAAGCGCAGCGCGGGCTTGAAGGTGATCAGGGCGACGGCGGCGCCCATGGCGAACAGGAGGATCGACGAGACGACGAACGGGATGGCGTAGCGCTTCTCTTTCTTGTGCAGCCCGGGCGTGATGAACCGCCACAACTGCCACAGCACCACGGGCGAAGCCAGGAACCCCCCGGTCCAGGCCGACACCTTCAGCCTGGTGGCGAAGGCCTCGAGAGGGTCGAAGAACACGAACTTGTCGTTCCTCGTCAGATCCCGGTAAGGCGAGATCAGGACGTCCAGGACACGGTTGTAGATGATGAAGCCGACGACCGCCCCCACGACGAGGGCCAGCACGGAGATCACCAACCGACGACGCAACTCGGTGAGGTGGTCGATCAGGGGCATCTGCTCCCCGGGGTCACTGACCTCGGGTTCTTCTTCGATGATGGCGATGTCGGGGCCTAGGGGTGAGGGGGCGCCCCGGGCGGGGGCATCGTCGGCTCGGGCACGCTCGGCTCGGGGGCGGGGCCCTCGAGACCGGCGGGGGCATCGACACGGTTCGCCACGTCGGCACTGGTTGAGGCGTTCGTGTCCGCCGCCACGACGTCGTCTGCCGGGACGTCGGTGCTCGTCGTCGCCACGTCGCTACTGGTCGCCACGTCGGCGCCGGCGCTGGGCACCGGGTCGGTGGCGGTGCCGGTACTGGGGATTATGTGCACGACGTCGGGCACGGACGCCGCCTCACCGTCGGCCACCGGGGCGGGATCAGGGATGGGACCGGTGTACTCGGCCTCGGCCGGCGTGGCCGGTCCGGGCGGCGGGGCCGGGGCCGGTGTAGTGGGCGGGGCGCCCACCGGGGGCGGGTAGCTCGGCGCCCCATTGGGGTCGATGGCGCCGCGGATCTCGTCCTGGAAGCCCTGCGACCACTTGCGGACCTCGGCGATGGCGCGGCCCACCTGGCGCCCGGCCTCGGGCAGCCTCTTGGGCCCCAGGACCATCAGGGCAACGACCAATATGACCAGGATCTCCGCCGGTCCCAACGAGGTGGGCATGGCGCCACTCTACTGGCGGCGCACCTCGTCCAAAGTGTCGCCCAGTCGGGCCACTTCGGCTTGGACCTCGTTGAGCGCCACCCCGGCGTCGGCCAGGTCGGTCATGGCGGTCCGCAGCTCGACGATCGACTTCGACAGCCGGATGAAGGAACGGATCAGGAAGTACCCCCCGACCAGCGCCACCGGAATGAGCAAAAGCCAGAAGGCCTCCATACCCCCATGGTATCCGCGCCCGGTCGTGATGGAGCGCTCGACGGGAGCCCACGTAGAGTCGGCCATCCTCGACTCGCTGCGGGACCCGCCGATCGCCTTCGCCCACCGGGGCGGCCGGGCCCACGCCTCCGACAACACCATCGAGGCCTTCCAACTGGCCCTGCGTCTGGGGGCGACGGGCCTGGAGAGCGACGTGTGGCTGAGCGCCGACGGTGTCCCCGTCCTCGATCACGACGGCAAGGTGAAGACCGGCCTGCGCAGCCGGACCATCGCCGACCTCGCCCGCGCCGCCCTCCCCGCCCACGTCCCCACCCTGGCGGAGCTCTACGCCGAGTGCGGCGCCGGTTTCGAGCTGTCGCTCGACGTCAAGGACGCGACTGCGGCGCGGGCGGTCGTCGACGTGGCCCGTGGCGCCGGGCCGGGAGCCACCGGACGGTTGTGGCTCTGCTACCCCGACTGGGAGGTGCTGGCCGGCTGGCGCTCCGAGCTCGACGACGTCCGCCTGGTCGACAGCACCAAGCTCCGGAACATGCGACAGGGGCCGGAGCGCCGGGCCGCCCAGTTGTCAGCCGCCGGCATCGACGCGGTGAACCTGCACCACTCGGAATGGACCGGAGGCCTGACCACGCTGTTCCACCGTTTCGGACGCCTGTCCTTCGCCTGGGACGCCCAGCACGAGCGCGTCATCAAAGACCTGCACCGGATGGGGATGGACGGGATCTACAGCGATCATGTCGACCGCATGGTCGACGCCCTGGGGCTGGCCTGAGGCAGGCCGTCGAGGGCGGCGGTGACCTGTCCGACGGTGATACATAGCAGGCCGGGGTCGGTGACGGCGCCGTTCGGATTACCCCTGGTCCCGGCCCAGAGGGCGACGTGCTGGGCTCGGTCGGCGGGCGGTCCCCACTCCGACGGGGCGACGGGGCCGAACAGGACCACCGACGGCGTGCCCAGGGCGGTGGCCAGGTGGGCCACGCCGGTGTCGCCGCACACCACCCGTGCCGCCGCCGCCACCACCGCGGCCAGGCCCAGGAAGTCGGTGCACCCGGCGAGCATCGCCTCGGGAGCCAGGCCGGCGGCGGCGGCGACGGCCTCGGCCAACGCCGTCTCGTCGTTCCCGCCCGTCACGACGACCTCTCTGCCCCGGCCGGCCTCGTGCCGGACCACCTCGGCCCACCGCTCGATCGGCCACCGACGGGACGCAAAGGCGGCGCCGGGGTGCACCACCGTCGCCCGAGCCGCGCCGGGCGGCGCCGGTTCCGTGGGGACGACAAGACCGAGGTCCGAAGAATCGGCCGGGATGCCGCTCGCCTCCAGCAGTCGGCACCAGCGCCGCACCTCGTGCTCGGCCGCCGCCCACTCCGGGCCGCCGGCCGACTCGGGCACGTGGGGGTGGGCGAAGGCCACCAGGCGCCGAGGGCCGCTCGCCAGGAGCACCCGATGGCTGTGCGGCCCCCGGCCGTGGAGGTTGACGGCCACGTCGGCGCCCGACAGTTCCGGATCGAGCGGCACAAGTGGCGCGGTGTCGGCCACGCCGTCGACCGTTCCGCTCAGCCCGGCCAGCGGGCCCAGGAGGGCGGGGGCGGCCAGCACCCGGCGGTGGTCCGGGAAGGCCCGGGCCAGCGCCCGGAGGGCGGGGATGCCGGTGAGGAAGTCGCCCAGGCCCAGGGCCCGCAGCACGACCAGCAGCGGGCGGCCGTCAGCGGGCGGAACGGCTGACGACCTCCTGGGCCAGGCGGCTGGTTGAGCGGCCGCCCAGGTAGGGGACGACCACGGCCTGCCCGCCCCAGGCCTCCAGCAGCGGGGCCTCGGGGAGGTCGGCGACGGCGTAGTCGGCGCCCTTGGCGAAGACATCCGGGCGCAATCGGTCGAGCACGGCGATGGGTGTGAGCTCGTCGAAGATCACCACCGCGTCGACGCAGCCGAGGGCCAGGAGCACCGCAGCCCGGTCGTCCTCGCCGACGTACGGCCGGTCGTCACCCTTCTGGCCCCGGACCGATGCATCGGAGTTGAGACAGATCACCAGGCAGTCGCCCAGGGCGCGGGCCGCCTCCAGAAGGGCGACATGGCCGGCATGGAGGAGGTCGAAGCACCCGCCCGCAGCCACGACGGTCCCATGCCGGACCCGCACGGCAGCGGTCAGCGCCTGGGCTGCCGCGAGCCCCACCGCCGGCCCCACCGCCGGCGCCGCCGCGGGTAGCCCGGAGGTCGACGGCGACGGACCGGTCAGGGCCCGGGCCGCGCCACCGGCGGCCACGAACGCCGAGGCCGAGGCCACTGCGGCGATCACCGCCTCCGAGGGCAGCGCCCCGTCGGCCAGGCAGGTCGCGGCGGTGACGGCGAAGCGGTCGCCGGCGCCACACGGATCGCCGCCCTCCGCTCTGGTGGTGGGCACGGCCAGTGGCGGTACATCGTCACCTGCGGCCAGGAGGGCCCCGCCCGCACCGAGCGTCACCGCCACCGCAGCCGACTCCCAGCGCTGCGTCAGCCGGCGGGCCCGGGCGGTGTGGGCGGCCAGCCCGTCACCGTCGATGCCCGGTACCAGGGCGGCCGCCTCCCGGCGGTTCGGGGTGGCCAGGCGGGCGCCGGGAACAGGCACGGCTCCCCGAGGGTGCGGGTCCCACACCACAGGAACGCGAGCACCGAGTTCCCCGAGCGCCTGGCGCAACCCTGGCGCCGACGTGAAGCCGCGCCCATAGTCGGCGACGAGAACGGCTGCAGCCGAACCGAGGGCGACGGCGGCCGCGTCCGACCATGCGCCGACCGGTGACGGCGCCCCACCGTGGTCGATCCGCAGCAGCGACCGACCCTCGGCCCGCACCCGGACCTTCTCCGGCGTCAGCCCGTCCAGGCCCAGGTCGACGACATCCACACCCAGGTCGGCCAGCAATCCGACCAGGGCGCGACCGGCGTCGTCCTGGCCCAGCGCGGTCACCAGGACGACGGGCCGCGGCCCTGGCGAGGACAAGGCCAGCGCCGCGGCCAGGCCTGCGCCGCCGGGGCGGAGATGCTCGGCCTCGGCGTCGACGACGGGGACGGGGGCGTCGGGGCAGAGCCGCTCCACCCGGCCCTCGAGATCCCGGTCGAGCAGGGCGTCGCCGATCACCACGACGGGGCCGTTCACGACGACCGGGCCCTCTCACGGAGGGACAGCGTGGAGGCGGCGACGGTGACGTCGACCGCCGCGCACAGCAGATGGACCACGACCTGGTGCACCTCCTGGACGGTGGCGGTGGCCGGCGCGTCCACGCAGACTGCGTCGTCGCAACAGGCGGCGAGGGGGTTCGGGGCCCGCCCGGTGAGGGCCCATGCCGTAACGCCCCGCTGGCGGGCCGCCTCTACGGCCACCAGCACGTTACGGCTGCTACCCGAGGTCGAGATGGCCACCAGCACATCGCCGGGCCGGCCGTGGGCCTCAACCTGGCGGCCGAAGGCGGCGGCGGCGCCGTAGTCGTTGACCACTGCCGTCAGGGCGGAGGTCTCGGCGTGGAGGGAGATGGCGCTGAGGGCGGGGCGGTCGTCGCGGTACCGGCCGACCAGCTCCGACGTGAGGTGCTGGGCCTGCGCCGCGCTCCCACCGTTGCCGGCGGCCAGCAGGCGCCCGCCACCCAGGAGCACGGCGGCCAGGTGGCGGCCCCAGGCGTCGATGCGGTCGACGTCCGCCTCCAACGCGGCGAGCGGCGCGGTCAGGGCGGCCAAGTGGTGGCGACCGGTGGGCAGCGGTGTGCCGGTCACGACTGGGCCTCGAGGGGGATGTCGGCCTGCAAGGGGGCGATGACCTCGCCGTAGACCCCGAGCGTCGAGCGGGCCACCCGGGCCCACCCGTACCGGCTGCGCGCCCGACGGGCTCCAGCCGAACCGAGCCGGCGACGGAGGTCGCCGTCGGCCAGCAGGGGTCGCAGCGACCGGGCGAGCTCCTCGGGTGACCGGGGCGGGACATGGATCCCGGTCACGCCGTCGACCACGGTGTCCACCAGCCCGCCGACCGCGGTGGCCACGACCGGCACCCCGCACGCCATGGCTTCGAGAGGCACGATTCCGAACGGCTCGTACCACGGCACGCACAGCACTGCGTCGGCCGATCGGAGCAGGGCGGGTAGATCGTCACGCCCGACGCGTCCTCGGATGCGCACCCGGTCGGCGACGCCGGCCGCCTCGGCCAGGCGCAGCAACCGCTGGGCCTCGGGGTGATGGCCGAGATCGGCGGGGTCGGGCCCACCGGCGATTACCAGTTCGGCGCCAGGCACCTGGGCCAGCGCAGTCACGGCGTTGCCCACGCCCTTGCGCTCGACCAGGCGGCTCACGATCACCAGGCGCGCCAGTCCTGGCGTCCGGGCCTCGGCGGGGCCATCAGGGTGGAAGTGGGCCACGTCGACCCCGCAGGGCACCACCTTCACCCGGTCGACGTCGGCGCCCATGCGCACGAGCTCGAAGACCTCGTCGGTACAGGTGGCCAGCACCCGGTCGACCTGGCCCAGGAGCCGGCGCTCGACGCCCTGGCGCTCGGG
>JBBSIS010000040.1:0-19513 GCA_038231955.1 Acidimicrobiales bacterium | reverse complement strand
CTGTTGACAAGGAGCGACGTCGAGCGCTGGACGCCCTGGCCGTCGCCGACACGGCCGTGACCCGGGCTCAGGACGACCTGGCCGTCGCCGGCCGTCGCCAGGACGAGGCCCGGCGCCTCCTCGCCGCCCATGCCCAGGCGGCCTACGCCGGCGGGGGGTCGGTGTCGTTCATCGGCCGCATGGCCCGGGCCAGCGTGGACGACGCCGCCGCCCGCCGGGCGTACCTGCAGACCGCCTCGGGCGAGGACCGCCTGGCCATCGACCGCCTCCGCGCCGCCCAGGACGACATCAGGGACCGGGAGGACAGCCTTCGACGCGCCCGCCGGACGGCGGCGGCGCGCGCCAAGACCACCAACGCCGAGAAGCAACGCATGGACGAGGCCGTGGCCGGCCCGCGGGCCCTGCTGGCCAAGGCCAACGGCGACCTGGGCACCCTGGTCACGGCCGAACAGATCCGTCGGGACACCGAAGCGACCAAGCTCGCCTCTGCCTCTGCCTCTGCCTCTGCGGCCGGGCCTGGTGCGGCTGTCGCCTCGGCTGCCCCGGCACCCGCCCCTGCTCGGACGGCCACCACGATGTCGTCCGACGCCGGTGGGCCGGCGCCCACCACGGCCACGACCGCCGCTCCGATCCGAAGCTCGCCAAGCTCGGCCGACGCCACCTTCGCGTGCATCCGCCAGCTCGAGTCGGGGAACAACTACAGCTCGGCAGGGGGCGGCGCGTACCAGTTCCAGGATGCCACCTGGCAGTCCTTGGGCTACAAGGGCAGCGCCCAGGACGCGCCCCCCGCCGTCCAGGACGAGGCCGCCCGCAAACTGCAGGCCCGCGACGGGTGGTCCCCGTGGAGCACCGCGGCCCTCTGCGGTCGGGTCTGACGCCGACGACGACAAGGCCGGCACGGGCCGACGCATCTGGGCGCCGTCGACCACCGAGAGGTGCGGTGGCGGCGGTACGATGGCCTTTTCCCGGGTCTGAGGGGAGTACGACGTGCCTCGGTTCGGCAAGGACAAGGACAACCGACGGGAGGAGCTCGACCGCCAAGCCGCGGAGGAAGTCGAGCGACTGACCCGCCGCAGCGCGCCACCGTCGGGCCCGGGGGGCGGGGGCGGGATGGCCGGCATGGGCGGTCCCCCGCACGTCCCCTCGCCGCTGGAGATGATGGCCGAGCGGGTCCGGGACAAGCCCCGACCCAGCCAGCGGGCGACCAGCCCCGCGCCGCGCCGTCCTGCGCCGCCGGCCCAGGCGTTCACCCCGTTGCCCACCGGGGGCGTCGGTTCCAGTTTCGGCCCGGCCGGGCTCAGCCCCGGGCCCCGTACCGGCGCGTCGGCCCCGCCCCCGTCGGCGTTCGGGGGCGGCGGCTACGACGAGGACTTCGGTGGTGCGGTCGACGGGCCGCCCGTCTACTACGCCGGCGAGCCCGACGAGGAAGAGGAGATGTCCATCACCGAGATGGCGCTCATGGACCACGCCGCCGCCACCGGTCACAATCCCGAGGACCTGGTCATGCAGTACGACGCGTCGTCGGCCGAGGAGATGCGCGACTCGGCGATGCGGGCGTTCTACGAGCGTCAGCAGTCACGACGCCCGGCCCCGGCCGGCAACAACCCCTTCGCACCCGTCGGCATGCGCGCCGGGCCGCCCGGCGCGACGCGTGTCAAATCACCCGAGGATCCGGCGGCCGCCGGCGGGGCGCTGGCGCAGCGCCTGGCCGCCCGGCGCCGCCAGGAGCAAGAGGAGGCACGACGGGCCCGTGGCGAGCCTGAGCCCGGCGCCGTCCCCCAGCCCGGTGAACCGGGCACCTCAGGCGACGACGGGGCCCTGGCCCGGGTGCTGGCTCGCCGCCGCCGGACATTGGGTCTGGCCAGTGACGAAACCGTGGCGCCCGAGCCCAGTCCCGCCCCCGGGCGCCGCCATGCTCAGCAACGCCACGACGAGTCGCCCGGGCAGCGTGGCGCCTCCCTCGCCGCCGTGCCCGACGTCGCCCCGACGCTCGACGAGATGGCCGTGTCCACACCCGCCCCGACGGCTGGTCGGGCGGCGAAGAAGGCGGTCGCCGCGACAAGGAGGCCCGCAGGCGGAGTGAAGAAGGCGGCGTCAGCCAGGGCTGCCGGTACTCCCGCCCCGGCAACCACGAAGACGTCCAAGGCCACCAAGGCGGCTGCGCCCAAGGCCGCCTCCGCCACCACGAAGGCCGTTCCTGGCAAAGCAGCGACTGCGCCGGCCAAGTCGAGACCCGCCACGGCGAAGGCGCCGGCCAAGAAGGTGAGGGTCAAGGCGGTCTTCTGCACTGAGTGCGGAGAGAAGAACCCGGCCGTGGCCAAGTTTTGTTTCTCCTGCGGCACCCGCCTGGCTGCGCCCGAGGGCTGATCCTGGCTCAGCACAGCCTTATGGCCCGGAGCGGCGACCGGCTGAGCTCGGGGACAACCACGCCCGCCTCTGCGTGGCCGCTCCGTTGCGTCCTATGGCCTCGGGGCCGCCGAGAGCGACCGGCCCCTACCGACAGCGGTCATCCTGCATGCACCATGGCGAAGGCCGGGAGGCCAGCGACCAACTCATGGCCCGCCGGCATGTGGGCGTGGATGGCAATCGGTGAGTCCTTCACCGCCCGCACAGGCCCCCGTTCCCGTGACGCTTCACCGGACACCCTCGCGGGGCACCGACCGCTCCAGGTGTCCGATGGGGGTCTCGGCGACGCTGCCGACGCTCTCTCGTAGCCGAGCGCGGTGTAGAACCCGAGCGATCGGTCGAGATCGGCCACCCGCACGCCGAAGTGCAACGTCCTCATCGATCCTCCTCACGCGGGCGGCAGACCTGGCTGCCACCGCAGCGAGGAAGCGCTGCAGCTCGACATCGAGCCCCTGCCAACGTCGGTCGACGCCGCGTCCGGCGACCCTGCGGGGCGAGGCCACAAATGACTCGGGCGGCCATCTCGTCGACGCCTTCGATGCTGCTGTCGCTGGCGGATTCCTATCGGAGCAGGCGCACGCGGATCGGCAGGTCGAGCTCGGCCCACGCACGGTCGGCGGTCAAAACCTCGGCGGGCGTGCTGCGCACGGTAAGCGCCAGGCAACATCGATCCCCAAGCGACAGTTTGCGGCCGCCGGCCAGGGCGCGCATCGCTCCTGCCAGTTCAGCGTCCTCCTCGAGTACGGGCTCGATTGTGACCCCGGCTGCCGTGAGAAGCTCTCGCAGCCTGCCGACGTGCGCGTCTGCGTCAACGAGCTTGCCGATGACTTCGGCAAGGTTCGCGGCGCCCAGGTTCGCGGAGCGCAACTCATCGACGACAACGTCCGCGCCAGGTTCGTCATGAACAAGGGCAAGGACTGCAGACGCGTCCAGAACAGTCATTCGTCCGCCGCCGCCTGCCGACGTTCCGCCAATAGCTCGTCAACGAGTGACCGACTCCGGGGGACGCTCGACGCCAGCCCTCGCAGTTCAGCAGCGGCGTCCTCCAGTCGTTCAAGCATGAGTCTGTATCCGGCGACATGCAGGTGGAGGCGATCTCCGGCTTGAAGACCTAGCGCAGTGCGGACGTCGGCCGGTATGACCAGGCGACCTTGCTGGCCAAGGACTAAGGTGGCATCCATTAGCATATGGTGCCACACTGTCCGCTTTCATGCCACAGATGCACCCGTTCCTTCGGTCGGTCTCGCAAATGCACGCGTTTCGACGCGATCACAGCCAGCCGAGGTTCCGGCGCAGGATCCTCCTTCCATACGTACGGCCAGACGGCAACACCCGTCATGGAGCGTGCCGTCTGGCTCGGGGACTACGGCCGGCGGCCCATGAACGCCACCAGGCGGTCATGGAGCGGATCGTCGGTGGAGACCGGGATCTCGGGGCCGAAGGCGCCCGACTGGCGCAGCTCGGGGCTGAGAAGGTCGTGGGAGATGTCGAGGGCCTCGGCGGCCAGGTCGGCGTCGATCGCCGTTTCCTGCCCGGTGGCCCGGGCCAGGTCCCAGCCGTGGACCACCAGGTCCAGGAAATGGATGCTCACTGCTGCCGGCGCCGGGATGTCGCCGAACGGCATCCGGCAGCGGCGGTCCATCACGCCCGGCTCCGACCAGGCGGCCATCACCGACTCGGCCGACTCCAGATAGTTGGTGCCGGGATCGGGGCGGGTGTGGTCGTCCATCTCCCCGGCCGCCACCACCGTGGCGCCCCGGGCCACGTCGGCGAACATCTGGTTACCGCCGATGATGTGGTTCAGGAGCAGCCGGACGTCCCAGTCCCGGCACGGCGTGGGCAGGCTGAGGTGCTCGGGCCGCACGCCGGCGACGATGTGGCCGGTGCGCACCAGGGCGCGCTGGTACTGATTGGCGTCCACGACGTCGGCCCTCCCTCCCGCTCAGCCGGCCAGGGCGGTGGCCATGTTCTCCTGGCGCCGCCCCGCCTGCGACTTCGCCACCTTGTCGATGCGCCCGAGGCGCTTCACCAGGCGCTCCCGGGCCTCCTCGGCCTCGGGCGACAACCCCTCGATGGTCTCCAGCTGCCACTGCTTCAGGATCACCGGCACGAGGATCTGGTCGTGGTGGATGGCCAGGTCGTAGATGCCGGCGTTGGCGATGGCCTTGGCGTGGTTGGCGAAATCGTCGATACCCGCGCCGGGCATCTCGAAGCCGCGGACCTGGCGCTCCATGGCCATGACCATGGCGGAGGGGTCGAGGGCGATGCCCGCCGCGGCCACGTCCTTGTAGAACAGGTAGTGCATGTTCTCGTCGGCCGCCACCCGGGCCATCACGTCGTAGCCCGCTTTGTCCTCGACCAGGCGGCCGGTGTTCCGGTGCGAGATCCGGGTGGCCAGCTCCTGGAGTGCGACGTAGACGAACCCGTCGGCGGCGCCGGAGATCTCGTGGTGGAACCCGTACTCCGCATGCTGCATGCGGCCGCGCTCCAGGGCGACGGGGTCGGCGGTACCGGTGACGACCAGGTAGTCACGGATGACGATGGAGTGGCGGCCCTCCTCGGCGGTCCACCGGCGGGCCCACGCGCCCCACGGGTGGTCGATGCCGAACAGCCGGGTGATCTCGGTGGTGTAATAGGGGAGGTTGTCCTCGGTGAGCAGGTTGACTACCAGGGCCCGGCGCACGGCGTCGGACATGGGCCGGTGGTCGGGGCTCCACGGCTCTCGGGGGTCATGCTTACCGACGTCTTCCCACGGCACCAGCTCGTGGGGGAACCACTCCTTCGACTGGGACAGGTGGCGTTCGAGGAGCCTTTCGGCCTCGGGCGCCAGCTCGTGCAGCAGATCGACCTCGTTCACGGTGCCTCCCGGCGCACGACGACTGCTTCGTCGCCCGTCAGTCCAGACTACCTACCGGTCGGTAGGTAGTTCCAGTCATGTACCCTGGCGGCCGGGCCCCGACACACGTCAGAGAACGACGACCGAACGGAGAACCTCGCCCCGCTGGATTTTGGCGAACGCATCCTCGACCCCGTCGAGGGGAACCGTCTCGGTGACGAAGCGGTCGAGAGGGAACCGGCCCGACAGGTAGAGGTCGATCAGGACCGGGAAGTCGCGGCTGGGCAGGCAGTCGCCGTACCACGACGGCTTGAGGGCGCCGCCCCGGCCGAAGAAGTCGATCATGGGGATCTCGAAGGTCATGGCCGGGTCGGGCACGCCCACCTGGACCAGCGTCCCGGCCAGATCCCGGGCCAGAAAAGCCTGGCGGAAAACCTCCGGGCGGCCGACCGCCTCGATGGCGACGTCGACCCCGAAACCTCCGGTCAGCGCACGGATGGCCTCGACGGGATCGCCGTCGCCGGCGTTGACCGCGTGGGTGGCGCCGAACTCCGTGGCCCACGCCAGTTTGCGGGAGTCGAGATCGACGGCGATGACCTGGCGGGCGCCGGCCAGCACCGACGCGGCGATGGCGGCATCGCCGACGCCCCCGCAGCCGAAGACGGCCACGGTGTCGCCCCGGCCCACCCCCCCGGTGTTGACCGCAGCACCGAAGCCGGCCATGACCCCACAACCGATCAGGCCGGCGGCCGCCGCCCCTGCGGCGGGGTCGACCTTCACCGCCTGGCCGGCGGCGACGAGCGTCAGCTCGGCGAAGGCCCCGATGCCGAGGGCGGGGCTGAGCGGCTGCCCGTCGGCCAGGGTCATCTTCTGGGCGGCATTGCCGCTGTCGAAGCAGTACCAGGGCCGTCCCCGCAGGCACGACCGGCACCGCCCGCACGGCGCCCGCCAGGCGAGGACCACGAAGTCACCGGGGGCAACATTGCCCACGTCGGGCCCCACCGACTCCACGATGCCGGCCGCTTCGTGGCCGAGAAGGAACGGGAAGCCGTCGTTGATGGCCCCTTCCCGGTAATGGAGGTCGGTGTGGCACACCCCACAGGCCTGGACCCGGACGAGCGCCTCGCCGAGCCCCGGGTCGGGAACCACGATCGTCTCGACGGTGACCGCCTCGCCGGCGGCGGCGGCCACCACCCCCCGGACCTCGGTCGCCATGTGTCGGTCAGCCGGCCCGACGACGGCGCAGCAAGAACCGGCCGCCGTCGGGCCGCACGTCGTAGACGGGCTGGTTCCCGGTGGCCGGGCCGTGGACGACATGGCCGTCGTCGAGGCGGAACACGCTGGCATGCCAGGGACAGATGACGCAGCCATCGTCGTCGAAGTCGCCTTCGTCGAGGGGTCCGCCCGCGTGCCCGCACACGTTGGAGATGGCGACGACGTCGATCCCCCGGCGCACCATCAGAACGGAGTCGTCGCCCACGGTGACCACCCGGTGGGCTCCGTCATGCAGGTCGACCTCGCCCACGTCGACCCAGTCGGCGATCTCCTCCTTCCAGGCGTTGCGGTCGACACCGACGCCCATTCGGGACACCAGGTGGCCGCCGAGGTAACCGCCGGCCGATGCCGCGCCGGCGCCCAGGAACCCGAGGGCCACCCCCTTGCCCCACGACCCCTTGCTCCGCGCCCGCCACGACAGGCTGTAGAGGGCCAGGGCGGCGACGTTGCCGATGGCGTGGGCGGTGCCGATGCGCCGCTCCTTACCCAAGGTCTCCGACCAGTCGGACAGGCCGGCCGCCGCGGTGGGCAGGGCCGAGAGGATGCCCAGGCCCAGCAGCCGCTTCGAGGCCCGGCGGCCGGAGCGGCCTCCTACCAGGTCGAGCATGAACGAACTGGTCCAAAAACCGATCGGAAGGTCGGTGAGCATGGGATGGAGGGGATGGCCGAGCCACATGCCGCTCAAGGCGTCCTTCAGGGCGCCGTGGCCGACCACCCCGGACACCTTGGCCGCCACCGGCTTGGCGATCGTGTCGAGGGCCTCGGTGCCGGCCAGGCGGTCGACCAGCCCCCGCACGGTCGCGAGTGCATCGGTCACGGGCGACCTACGCCGGATCCGGCGCTACCGGCAGGGACGACATATCGGCCAGCGGCAACACCTGGAAGTGGGCGTAGTTGTAGACCGGCGACTGGGCCAGCAGCATCTCGAGCTCGTCGTTGCTGGTCACGTCGTAGATCCAGGCCCCACCGTGACTGCCGACGATGTGATAGCGACCGATCACCTTCCCCTGCTCCTCCAGGGGTTGGGCGTAGTCGCGCATGCGCAGCACCGACTTCATCAGCTCGCCCGACAGCCGATTGATCTCGATCCGCCATATGACCAGGAACTTCAATGTGCTCCCCCTCGTGTCGTGGCCGGCGAGTGCCGGCTCGTCGCTACTCCTTGATCTTCTGGCCCCGAGCGTCGAGCACGTGCACGTCCTCGGCCTTCTCCTTCTCGAGCAGCTCCCGGACCTGGCCGACCGACTCGTCGCCGTCCACGGCGACGGCCACCATGGCCTTTCCGTCGCGGAGGGCATCCTGGTACTTCAGGTCGAACTCCTCGAGACTGAGGGCGCCCACGCCGCCGACCATGCCGCCGATGACGCCGCCCGCAGTTCCGCCGGCCAGCACACCGGCCCAGATGCCGCTGCCGAGCACGGGCCCGATGCCGGGGATGATGAAAGCGGCCGCCCCGGCCACCATGCCCAATGCGGCACCTGCGCCCCCGGCCAGGCCCGCCTTCTTGGCGATCTCGCCGGTGACTTCCATGTCCCGCAGCCGGGTGTCGGGGTCGACGGCCGCCTCCTCGACGTCGCGGCCGATCATCGACATCCGATCCGCTTCGATGCCGGCCCGGCCGAGGGCGAGCATGGCATCACTGGCCGCGTTGCCGTCGCCGAAGGTCGCAACCACGTTCTGCCCGGAGATCCGGGTCATCAGACCGGCTGCGGCTCGGGAATGGGCGGCTGCGGGACCGGCAGAGGCTGAGGGTTGGGGAAGGGAGCCGGCACGGGATCGACCGGCGGGAACGGAGGGAACGGATCGGGCTGCGACATAGGGCCGCGAGTACCCCGTGGGCGCCTCTTGGAAACGTGAGGTTGCCCGCCGGCGACGCCGGGCAGAACGACGGCGATGACACTGCGCCTGCGACGCGCCGACTGCTCGGCCCCCGGCATCGGCCGGCGTAAGGCGGGTCGCGGCTTCGTCTACCTCGACCCCAGCGGCGGTCGGGGCACCGATCCCGAAGTTCTCCTCTCTCCCGTGAGCGGATCCTGGCCGGTGCGGCGCGCCTGCTCGACCTGGGTTTCTTCCGGATCGGCACCGAGGGCTACGCCGAGGAGAACCAGACCTACGGCTTGGCCACGATCCACAACCGCCACGTCAAGCTGGAGGCGCCCGGCACGGTGCACTTCGATTACACGGCCAAGGGCAGCAAGCGCCGCATCCAACTCGGTGGTGGATCCCGACGTCTATGCGTTGGTCGAGGTGCTCAAGCTCAGACGGGGCGGCAAGCCCGAGCTCTTGGCCTGGAAACGGGGGCCGACCTGGGTCGATGTGCGCTCCAGCGACATCAACGTCTACATCAAGGAGGCCACCGGCGGGGACTTCAGCGCCAAGGACTTCCGGACGTGGAATGCCACCGTGCTGGCCGCCGTCGCCCTGGCCGTCTCCACCGAGGCCACCAGCCCGACATCGCGCAAACGGGCCGTGGCCCGGGCCATGAAGGAGGTGGCCCACTACCTGGGCAACACGCCGGCGGTGTGCCGGTCGTCCTACGTCGACCCCCGCATCGTCGACCACTATCTCGGCGGCGCCACCATCGCCGCCGCGTTGGAGATCGCCCTCGTCGAGGCGCCGGCCGATCCGGCCCGGGCCGGCACCTTGCTGACCCAAGGGCCGATCGAGGATGCGGTGCTCGGCCTGCTCGACGACTCCGACACCCGTTCGGGGCTAGCCCAATGACCGCGGCCCCCATGTCGGCCGACGCCGCCACCGTCGCGGAGATCATGGCCACGCTGGAAGCGGCGGGCTTCGTCGGCCAGATGGCGGCTCGACCCGACGCCACGATCCTGTGCTTCACCTGCCACCAGGAGAGCGCGGCCGCCGACGTCGAGCTCCAGCTCCTGGGCCGCACCGAAGGGGCATCGGACCCTGCCGACATGCTGGCCGTCGTCGGTCTGGTCTGTCCCCGCTGCGACGCCTGCGGGACCGTGGTCCTGGGCTACGGGCCCGAGGCCGACCCCGACGACGCCGAGGTCCTTGTGAGCCTGGGTATCCATCGAGGCTGACCACCCGCCGGGCTGGCGACGAACGGGATCAGCGGCCGAGCAGGCCGCCCAGCACGCTGCCCGCGGCACCGCCGGTCTCGCCCGGCATGAGCTGCTATCCGGGGGCGGCGGCCAGGACGCCCGACAGGCGGTCGGCGGTGGGCATGTCGTCGGCCAGGACCAGCTCGACCCGACCGGCCGACGTCGACAGGCGGCCGGCGCCGCTGGGGCCGGAGAAGCGGCCGGTGGCGTCGGGCGCCTTGTTGGTCCCCGACCAGCCCCGGGACCAGCGGGCCAGGGCATCGGTGAGCCGTCCGGCGTCGGCGGGGGCGTCGGTCTGCCAACGCTGGGCGAAGCCCAGGGCAACGCCGCAGCGCACGACCCCGTAGGCGTCACCGTTCCAGCCCGCGACGGCCTTCACGGCATCGCTGGCGCTGAGCTGGACGTCGAGCACCTCGCTCATGTCGAACTCCCCCAGTGTCCCGTTGTCGACCTTGGTGCAGCCGGTGGCGGCGGCCAGGTCGGGGAACGGAGGGGCGGTCCATCCCTGGCCGACGGCGTAGAGGTCAGGGTGCAGGATCTGCTCGGTCGACGTCGGTGGCTGGCGGTAGGCCTTGTCGACCTCGGCGAAGCCGCCGGCCTTGAACCGGGCCCGGACGAACTGTGAGCCGGCGTCGTAGGGGAAGCGGAGGGAATGGACGAGGTAAGGCGGCACCTTGTCGTACGTGCCGGTGTCGTCGGAGCTGCCTCGGGCCGCCTCGGCCCGCTGGTCGGAGCTGAGGTGCTTCTGCTCCCACATGGTGCGCACCAGCTCGGCGTCGCCTTCGATCACCGCCGAGAAGGCCGCCGATTCCTCGCTCCTGTCCTGGTCATCGAGGGCCCTGGTGGCGGCGCCGAAGCCGAAGGCCTGGTCGGTGAGGGCGTGGGTGAGCTCATGGGCCAGCACCGACCGGGTGGCGACGTCGATCGTGGACGCCCCCTCACCGCCGACGTAGAGCTCCTGGGTCTCGTCGTCGTAGAAGCCCAGCACGGTGCCGGCGAGGAGGGCGTCGATGGTCTTCACGTAGTCGAGGTTGCGGGGGATGAGCTGCAGAAGCTTGAGCACCGATTCCCCCGCCGCCAGCTCGTCGCGGGTCTTGGCGATCTCCTTGGCGTTGAGCTCGGTGATCTTGCGGGAGAGCTCGTCGCGGGTCACGACCTTCACTGGCAGGTCACGCTGCCAGGCCAGACCCCTGATCGCCGCCACTTGGGCCTTGACCTCGTCCACTATCCGTCGCTGCTGGTCGGACAGTCCCTCGGCTGCGAAAGGTGCCCCGGTTACGCCGGGGACCGTGGTCGACGTGGTGGTCGCCGTGGCCGCCCGCCGGACGCTCCGCTGGGTGTTCCGGACCGTGGCCACGCCGATGGTGGCGACGATCAGGATGACGACCAAGGCGACGAGGACACCGGCCATCGACTTGTCGGAGGGCTTGAGGCGAGGGCGCTTGGTCGCTCCGCCGTCCAGGTCGTCCACGGGCCCCACGGTAACGGCGGGACCGCCGCTACCGGGGGCGGGACGGGAACGCCAGGATCGTCACTGTCCCCACGACGACGAGCACGCCGACCACGCCGTAGAGCAGGCCCTTCACCGCCCGGTTGCGACCGGGGCGGCGCACGTAGTCGTCGATGATCCAGCGAAGGCCGTTGACGCCGTGAGCCAGGGCCAGCACCAGCAGGGCCCAGTCGAAGAACCGCCAGAGTGGGTTGTGCCAGCGCTCGGCCACGAAGTCGTAGTTGGTGTCGGCCACGTCGTTGATCACGTGGGTGATGGCGAAATGGACCAGCGCCAGGAACACCAGGACCAGCCCGGACAGGCGCATGAAGGCCCACGACCACGCCTCGGCGCTGCGGGTGCGGCGCCGACCCGGTGTGTCGACGGCGGTCACAGGATGCGCCCTTTGATGAACGGCCAGAGGATCACGATGCCGCCGGGTACGCCGGCAAGAAGGGTCACCGCCACCACCACCTGCAGCAGGCGGCGCTGGTTGCGGACCGCTTCGGGGAAGACGTCGACGGCCACGATCCGCAGGCCGTTGAACGTGTGGAACAGCAGGCCGAAGAGGAGACCGACCTCGAAGAGCCGGAGGACGACGTTGCCGTAGAGGCGGTGGACCTGGTTGTACGTCTCCGGCCAGCGGACCAGGGAAACGTCGACGATGTGGAGCAGTAGGAAGAGGAAGACCAGGAACCCGCTGACCCGGTGGCCGAGGAACGCCCACTGCCCCGACTTGCCCTTGTAGCGGGTGCCGGCCTCGGCCGACGAGGTGCTTTCCGGGCGCCTCAAGGTCACCTGCTGACCGGGTCGTCCGGGCGGCGGCGGTGGTACCAGCGGCCGGCCCACATGGTCGACGACATCACGTACAGGGCGAAGGCGGTGATAAGGACGGTGATGCTGCCCAGGCCGATCGAGAACAGGACCTGGGTGACGGTCACCGCGTTGCCCCGGTAAGGGTGGTGGCGCCGCGGAAGTAGGGCCACAGGGCCTCGGGAAGAGCCACGGCGCCGTCAGGCCGGCGGTAAGTCTCGACCAGTGCCGCCCACACCCGGGGGACGGCCAGGGCGGAGCCGTTCAGCGTGTGGGCGACGGCCGTGCCGTTGCGGTCGCCGGACGGCCGGTAGCGGATGTTGGCCCGGCGGGCCTGGTAGTCGCCGAACCACGACACCGACGAGGCCTCCAGCCACATGTCGCAGCCCGGGGCGTAGACCTCGATGTCGAACGTGCGGGCCGCCGACGCACCCAGGTCGCCGGCGCACAGGTCGAGGATGCGGTACGCCAGGCCCAGGGACTGGAGCGACCCCTCGGCCCGCCGCAGGAGGTCGGCATGCACCTCCTGGGCCTGCTCGGGCGTGGCGTAGGCCAGGATCTCGACCTTGTCGAACTCATGCACCCGCAGCAGCCCGCGGGTGTCGCGACCGGCTGCCCCCGCCTCGCGCCGGAAGCACGGCGTGTAGGCCATGAGCTGCACCGGCATGTCGGCCTCGTCGAGGATCTCGTCGCGCCCCAGGGAGGTCAGGGGCACCTCGGCGGTCGGGATGGCCCACAGGTCGTCGCGCTCGAGGTGGTAGCCCTCCTCGGAGAACTTTGGCAGATGACCGGTGGAGACCATGGTGTCGGTGCGGACCAGGCTGGGCGGGCGGATCTCCTCGAAGGCGTCGGCGTTGCGATCCAGAGCCAGCTGGCACAGGGCCCGGACCAGGGTGGCGCCCTGGTTGCGGAACACCGGGAACATCGAGCCCGACAGCTTGGCCCCCCGCTCCAGGTCGAGGATGCCGAGCCGGGCGCCGATCTCCCAATGGGGCACCCGCTGATGGTCGCCGTAGGCGCCGGCATCGTACCCCTCGGAGCGGACCACCACGTTGTCGGTCTCGGAGGCGCCGTCGGGACAGTCGGCGGCGGGGAGGTTGGGGGTACGCAGCAGGATGTCGCGCAACTCGGCGCCGGCGCGGGCGGCCTCGGTGTCGACGGCCCGCTCCTCCTCACCGAGGGCCCGGCTCTCGTCGGCCTTGGCCGCGGCGGCCGCGGTGTCCCCCCGGCGCCGGGCCTGGCCCACCTCCTTGGACAGGCTCTTCACTCGAGCCCGTAGGCCCTCGGCAGTGGCCTTGAGGGCCCGCTCCTGCGCCTCCAGAACAACGGCCCGGTCAAGTCCCGACAGGTCGAGGCCCCGCCGGCTCAGGCCGGCCTTGACCGCCTCGAGATCGGTCCGCAGCCGCCTGGGGTCGAGCATGCACGGACGGTAGCGTCCAGCCATGCCGGCCATCGACGTTTCGGGCCTGGTCGTGCGCTACCCGGGTGGCGTTACCGCCGTCGACGGCCTGTCGTTCTCGGCCGAGGCCGGCGAGGTGCTGGCCCTGCTGGGGCCGAACGGAGCCGGCAAGACGACCACGGTGGAGACCCTCGAGGGCTACAAGTCGCCCACCGCAGGCGCAGTCCGGGTACTGGGCCTCGACCCCGTGGGCGACCACGCCAGGCTCACGCCCCGCATCGGCGTCATGCTCCAGAAGGGTGGCGTCTACCCCGGCATCCGCCCGGCCGAGGCCCTGCGGCTGTTCGCGGCGTTTTACGACGACCCGGAGGATCCAGCGGCACTGCTCGACCGGCTGCGGCTCTCAGCGGTGGCGGCCACGCCGTGGCGGCGGTTGTCGGGTGGTGAGCAGCAGCGGCTGTCGCTGGCGCTGGCCCTGGTCGGCCGGCCCGAGGTGGCGTTCCTCGACGAGCCCACTGCGGGGGTCGACGTCGCCGGCCGCCAGATCATCCGCGAGGTCATCGACGAGCTGCGGGCGCGTGGGACGTGCGTGCTGCTGGCCACCCACGAGCTGGACGAGGCCGAGCGGGTGGCCGACCGGGTGGTGATCGTCGATCACGGCCGGCTCCTGGCCGAGGGCACGCCGAGCGAGCTCACGTCGGCGTCGACGCGGGAGACGGTGGACTTCGCCGCCCCGCCCGGGATCGACGTCGCCGCCCTGTCGGCCGCCATCGGCGCCTCCGTCACCGAGGTTCCGCCCGGTCAGTACTCGGTGGCCGCCCCCCCGTCGCCGGCGACGGTGGCTGCGCTCACCGCCTGGCTGGCCGAGCACGACCTGGCCCTCGGCGACCTCCGCGCCGGCCGACAGTCGCTCGAAGCCGTGTTCCTGCGCCTGACGAGCGAACGATGAAAGCGATCCTGGCCCAGACCCGGGTGGAGCTGGCCCTTACCGTGCGCCGGGGCGAGTCGGTGCTGCTTTCGCTCGGCATCCCTGTGGTCCTGCTCGTATTCTTCTCGACCGTCGACGTCCTCCCCACCGGCACCGACCAACCCATCGACTTCCTGGCCCCGGGCGTGCTGGCCCTGGCCGTGATGTCGACGGCGATGGTGGGCCTGGGTATCGCCACCGGCTTCGAGCGCCAGTACGGGGTACTCAAGCGACTGGGGAGCACACCGCTCGGTCGCCCCGCCCTGCTCATCGCCAAGACGGCGGCCATCCTGTGCGTCGAAGCCCTGCAGGTCGCAGTGCTGGTCGGGATCTCGCTGCTGCTGGGCTGGCGGCCGTCGGGGTCGGTCGTGGCGATGGCGGTGGCCATGCTCCTCGCCACCGTGGCCTTCGCCGGCCTGGGCCTGCTCATGGGCGGACGGCTGCGGGGCGAGACGGTGCTGGCCGCGGCCAACGGGCTCTACCTCGTCCTCCTCCTCCTCGGCGGCATGGTGATCCCCATCGCCAGGCTGCCCGGCGCCCTGCGCGCCGTCTCCCGGGCGCTACCGGCGGCCGCCCTGTCCGACGTGCTGCACGCCGCCTCCTCCTCCGCCGCCGTCCCCGGCCGGGCATGGGTGGTCCTCGTGGCCTGGGCCGTCGCCGCCCCTGGGGTGGCCGCCGCCTGCTTCCGCTGGGAGTGACGTTCGTCGGCGCATCTGTGTGAGTTTTCTACATTTTCGGTGCAGGATTCCGCTCGGATCGCCCGCTGGGCTGGCGCTGATGTCCCGTCAGGCGCCGGCGGCGCGCTCGGCGTCGTTCTCCGGAGGACCGGTCTCCATCCAGGACCGCAGGGCGCGGAAGCCATCGGTGTCACGGAGGGTGTCGAAGTTCACGTCGTGATCGAGAAGGGCGGTGTCCCGGAACCCGTGATCGACGGCCCGGTCCAGCCAGGTCAGGGCCTCGATCGCGTCCCCGGCCAGGGCCCTGCTGCAGGCGACGTTGTAAGCCACCAGCGGCTCGGGGTGACGAGCGAACAGCGCCTCGCCCACCTGGGCCGACTCCTGATAGCGCCCGGCGTGGTGCAAACCGAGTTGCAGGGCCCGGTACCCGTTCGCCGTAGGCGGCCCCGGTGCTGCGGCCGACCCAACCTCGGCCGGGAGCTCGCTCAGTTCGCGCAGGACGCGGTCGAGTAGACCGGCGGCGGCGATCAGGCGCGCCGCCACGGTGGCCGCCACCAGGTCGTCGCAACGTACGAAGGCAGGCGCGATGGTCTCCGCGTCCTGGCCCTGGGCCAGGCCCACCATGCGGCGGACCAACGGGGTGGTCGACGACGCACCGGCGCGGAGCCGGTCGATGGCGGCGCGGGCGTCGTCGGCCTGGCCCGCGGCCAGCAGGGCCCACGCCTCGAGCTCGACGGCCGTCACCTCCACCGGCCAGGAGGCGGGCGACGCGCCGATGCGGGCCGCCCCCTCCGCCGCGTCGCGGTTCTCGCCGCGGAGCAGGGCGCGACGGACATGGTCGAGCTGCTCGAGTTGCGGCCTGCCCTTCTCGGCCCGCAAGGCCTGAAAGGCCTGGCTGCCGAACAGGAAGCCGATGAAGCCCAGGAAGAGCTGGCCGCTGTAGAGCCCGAGCACGGCCAGTCCGACGGCGCCGACGACCGACAGCACCTGTGCCGGCCGGAGGCCGAACAGATCGGAGGCCAGATGGCCCCCGTCGAGGGGGAGGATGGGCAAGAGGTTGAAGATGCCCCAGATCACGTTTACCCAGACCAGATCCCGTAGGGCGGTCTCGAGAACGGGCCCACCCGGCCCCACTGCCCGTGACAGGGCGACGCCGACGGCGGCGGTGAGGAAGCCGGCCCCCGGCCCGGCCAGGGTGACGACCAGGGACTTGGCCCGGGGGTGGACCGGCCCTACCGTTACCCCGCCGAACCCGGTCAGGGTGATCTCGGGGCGGGCGCCGAAGGACCGGTGGGCGGTGGCGTGGCCGAGCTCGTGCACCAGCACCGACAGGCCAGCGATGGCCATGAACACGGGGATGAGCACCCCGGTGTAGCCGTTGGCGAAGGCGAGCACGCCCATCACCAGGAAGAACACCGGCTCGATCCGCACCGGAATGCCCGTGACCCGGAACTGGAGCGCCTTCACGCCACCACGCTACGTCGAGCTCGAGGGATAGGGGCGACCAGCCGGGAACGGGCGCCGCAGTGCGACCCTTGTCGGTCAGCCGGGAACCGGCGCTAGTGTTGGCGCCTCGCCGCTATTTCATTTTGTTGGTGGCCGTCCGCGCCAGCAGGAGAGCTCGGGATGCACCGTCCATGCCGCCGTTTCGCCGTAGGGATCGTTGCCGCGCTGGCCACAGTCGTGCCGGCCGGGCTGGCCTGGGCCTGCGTGGCTCCGGTCTCGCTCACCACGGCCTCCCCGACCGTCCAGCCGGGCGGCTCTGTCCACATCATCGGGAGGGAGTCGGGACCGGGTGCGCCAATTGAAATCCATCTCGACTCAGCCACCGGCCCGCTACTGACCACCGTTGCCGGCCAGGCCGGCGGGATGACCAGCAAGTGGGAGGCCGACGTGCCGGTGCCGGCCGATGTCCCCTACGGGAAGCATTTCTTGTATGCGGTACAGAACTACCGCAACATGAACGCGGTGATCCCGAAGACCGTCATCTACGTCGGGACGGTGCCGGACCCGGCGCCCGGCGCCGAGGCTCGTGCCGGCTCCCTCGATGTCGGGTCGGGGCCGAACGGCGTGAGTTTCATCCTGATCGGACTGGGCGTCGCTGCCGGCGGCCTGCTCCTGGTTTGGGGCCTGAGCCTGGTCGCCGGCCCAATGTCGGCCAAGCCGAAGGCCGAACGGGTGAAGGCCGCATAGCGCTCAGGTCCCATTCTCCTGACCTTTCGCGTGCGCCGGCGTCCAACTGCCGAACACTCGGCGAAACCTCATGGGAAGGATGCAATGATTCACCGCAACATGCGTGCCGGAGCGGTCGCTCTGGCGGTAGGAGGACTGGTCGCCGCGTACGCGGGTTCGGCAGGGGCCGAGCCGGGGCCCACTCCCTCCACGCACAAGCAGGTCACTTTCAAACCTCAGGCCGTGAGCGTCGACAAGCTGACCGCGGCCACACAGATGACCAAGGATCTGGAGTCTCCGGCCCGCGCCTTTACCGGGCCAACTTCCATAGTCGCCAAACCTGACAACCCGAGGATCGTGGTCGGCGCCACCGCCGACCTCCGCAGCAGGATCTGCTATCTCACCGTCTCGAAGGACGCCGGCCGGACGTGGCATTTCTCCGAGGAGCTGCCCACGGATCCGGCGTATCCCTACTGCACCAACAACACCGCGGGCGTCCCTATGACGATGGTCGCCTGGGGCCGCGACGGCGTGCTCTACTACGCCCACCAGGCCTACGGCGACGGCGAAGGAACGCGGGAGGGCAAGTCCAGCGTCATCCTCGCCCGCACCACGGACCTGGGGAAGAGCTGGCGGACAACGCTCGTCGACAACAACCGGGGGAAGACGGGGGTGGCGCCGAACGACAGCGGCGTCTTCGGCCTGACGGTCGACAGCTCCGGCCCCCGCGACGCCGTCTACGTCGGCTTCGACCAGAGCTACCCGGACGCGCCCCCTGGCGACCCGCTCCGGGCCCCCCACGTCATGGTGGCCGCATCCACGGACGGGGGTTCCACGTTCGGGGACGCGGTAGACCTCAACACCTTCGAACGGCCGACCATTCAGGCGGCAGGGAAGACGTACACCCTGGACATGCAGCGCGGCTTCGGATCGCCTTTCCTGGTCGCCCACGACGGCGTTCTCCTGGCGGTGGCCGGGTCGGACTTCCCGTTCAACGATCAGCCGAAGCCCCCTCCCGAGGCGGGAGCAAACCTGAACCCCGGCAGCTGGTACGCGTACCCCATACCTCAGCTGATCGGCCGGTCCACCGACCAGGGCAAGACGTGGACGATCACCCCGCTGGGTGACCCCATCCTCGCCGGGACCGGAACCTTCACGGGGCTCGGTTGGACGGCAAAGGGCGGCGCCAAGGGCACCTTCGTCGCCACCTACGCGGCCACGCCGGCAACCGCGCCGTCGATCAACGTCGCCGATATCGTCGTGCAGCGCTCAACCGACGGCGGAGTGACCTGGACCTCGCCGCTGGCCATCGACGACGACCCTCCGGAGATGCACGCCACCGGCTTCTACCCCCAGCTGAACGTGGCCCCCAATGGGCGCGTTGACGTCGCCTGGCAGGACGACCGCGACACGAGCGACTTCCACTTCAACGTCCGCTACACGTACTCCACCGACGGTGGGGCGACGTGGGCGCCGAATGTCAAGGTCAACGACGCTCCCGTAAACTTCAATTACGGGGTCAGCTTCAACTCCGACATTCGCCAGCCCAACGGCGTGGCGTCGACCGACGAGTACGCCATCGTCGGGTGGGCCGACACCCGCCTGGCCAACGACGTCACCCAGACGCAGGACAACTTCGCATCGGCGGTGCAGTTCTCCCCGCTGCCGACGACGGCCAACACGACTGCGCCGATCGTCGCCGCCGTCTTCGGGGGCCTCGTGGTCGCCGGAGCCGTGCTCCTGCTGCTGCTGCGGTCACGCCGGCAAGACGGGCCGGGCATGGCAGAGGCCGTCGAGGGTGGCCGTGGGCACGTCGCTGATCGGACTGGCACCGGGCGCCCACCGGTCCGCCCGGTGTCAGTTCTCGACAACGGGGGCAACCATGGGGACCGTCACTGAAACGACCGGCTTTCCGGGCTGGGCGCTGCAGCCGCCGGCGCGATCCCCTATGGCGGCGCCAAGGCGGTCATCGCGACCTGCTCTGGGGCGACCTGGGCGGGGCAAGGAGCTCCTCCTCTACGTCGCCCCAGAGCAGGACCTCTTCCGAACCCGACTGGCGCTCCTCGCTCTCGTACCACCGGAAGAAGATGACGGCGATGACCAACCACAGGAAGAGACCGCCGACGATCTTCATGATCAAGCCGGCCAGCTGCTGGTCGGTCAGGGCCGAGACACCCCACAGGCGGGGGAACGTGGCGTAGATGCGGTAAAGGGGACGGCTGTTGAAGGTGAGGAACGACGCCGGGACGGTGGGGACGATGGTCTGGAGGAACAGGTAGAGCATCTGGGTGGGCGGCTTGGCCCGGGGGATCTCGCGTAGCGGGCTGGCCACCGGCATCCACATCAGCACCGCCGAGCCCAGAAGGACGGCGTGGGCGACGAAGTGCAGCGGGTGATGGCGCACCGTG
>JBBSIS010000039.1:0-19693 GCA_038231955.1 Acidimicrobiales bacterium | reverse complement strand
TGAGAGACCGTGTCCAGGCCGTAGTGTTCGTCTACGAGGCGGGCCTCGTCCAACCAAGGGGGCGCTAGCCGTTTGCTGCAGGAGGCCGCCATGGGCGCAGGGCGGATCCTCTTCCGCAGCGGGTCACCGGGCGCTCGGCGCCGCGTCGCCGAGCCCTGCTTCGCGGGCCCGGACGATGGCCTGGGCGCGGTCGGCCGGCCATGAGCGCGAGCTTCAGGCCCTCGAGGAACATGGGGTGATCGTCGGCCAGCACGACCGAGACGGCGACTTCGCTCATGGTTCCGCCGGACCGGTGTCGAGGGGAAGTTGCGCCTGTACCTGGGTGCCGCGCCCGCCGGGCCCGGAATCGACGCTGAGATGCCCGCCCAGCTCCGCCGCTCGCTCGGCCATGGACTGCGTCCCCACGCCGGGCCGACGGCGTGGACGGCGGCACCGATCTGGCGGGCGAGGTCGGCGAGGAGCCGCTGTTCGTCGCGGCTGAACCCTGCGTTCGGTGTCCGCGGCTCCACCAGAAGCGTTCCCACCGGTGCGCCCTGATAGGCCAGGGGCTGCGGCGTCGGCTTGCCTCGGGGCCGGTCGGCGACGGCGAGCATCGCACCGTCGGGGCCGACGAGGGCCGTGACTACGAGGCCGCGGCCGGCGTGCACGGGCTGGTCCAGGACGGCACCCGGCAGGGCGACCAGGACGGCGTAGCCGCCGACCACGGCGACGATCAGCGCCGCCCAGATCGAACGTAGTCAGACGACCACTCGGGACGGCGACGGGAACTCCTGCAGCCGACGCGTGGCCTCGATTCCGTCGTCCACCGACCATTCAACCGTGCAGGCACGGTGGCATCCGAGCGACCAGTACCGGCGAGTTGTAACCAGAACTCACCTCTCGATAGAGGTCCTCGCCGTTTCTTCAAGCAGTACTTCCTCGAGAGCCTGGGTCAGCCTATGGCGTGCGGCCCCCGGAATCGACGGGCAGAGGAGAATCGGGGCGAGCAGCGTCGAGGGGCTCGGGCTCCCTGGTGGAAGGGCTGGACGCAGCGCGCCCACCAGGATCCAGGCGCGCCGGCGAGCGACGACTGAAGATGGCGGCCACGGCCAAGGCGACGACGATGACCACCGCGGCGCCGACTCCGATCGACGCGGCGCCCGCCTCGCCCACGAACCGGCTGATGCGGTCGGAAATGTCGCTCACCAGGCCGACCGGCCCACCGGAAATGTCGCGACCCGAGTTGAGGATCAGTTCGTAGGTGCCGTACCAGGCCACGTAGAGCCCGGCGACGATCAACAGTCCGCCCGAGGCCCGGTGGACGTAGGGCAGCACTCGCTTCATGGTGGTGACGACCTGGCGCTGGGCGATGGCCACGGCCACGCTCAGTACGGCCAGCACGCTGCCCATGCCGGCGGCGTAGAGACCGAAGGTGGCCACGCCGCCGGCCAGGCTCGTGTCGGAGAACGTTGTGGCCACGGCGGCGAGAAACGGCGGCAGCGTACAGGAGAGCGAGACCGTGGCGTAGGACACGCCGAACAGGAAGATGCCCGGCAGGCCGGCGTCGCGGTCGGTCCCCTTCGAGATTCGGGGGAGCGACAGCTTCGGTTCGTACCCGCGCACCATGGCTATCCCGAGGGGCACCAGGGCGATACCGATCACCACGGTGAACCAGGGAGCGATCCGCGACACCTGGACCGACGCCAGTGTGACGACAGCGCCGACGGCGCCGAACACGGCAGCGAAGCCAAGGGTGAGCGTGGCCGAGACGACCAAGGCCCGCCCGGTGACCCTCAATGGCGACGCTCGCTCCTCGCCGGCGACGCCGACGAAGTAGGCCAGGTAGGCCGGGAGCAGCGCGAAACCGCAGGGGTTGAAGGCGGCGAGCAGGCCGGCGGCGAAGGCGAGAGCGAGCGGAGCTCCCACCGCTCAGGCCGCTCGGGCGAGACGGAGTACTTCCTCCTCCGGAAAGGCGCCCTGCCAGCGCCGTATCTCCTTGCCATCGGGCGAGAAGAGGATGGCGGCGGGTTGGGCGGCGATCCCGAGCGTCCGCCACGACGAGAAGCCGTCGTCCCAGAGCATCTGGAAGGAGATCTTGTAGCGGGTGACGAAGTCCTTGGCCTCAGGCAGGGAGTCCTGGGTGCCTAGGCCGACGACGGTGAGCTGGGATGCGTTGCGGCGAGCGAACTGCTCGACCCCGGGCGCTTCGGCCCGACAGATGGGTCAGTGTGGGGCCCAGAACCAGACCAGGAGTGGTCGTTGCGTAGTCGCCACCGAGGCCAGATCGATCCTGGTCCCCGCCCCGACGTCGTTGACGGTCAGCCCAGGCAGCGCACCGCTGGAGGACCGGGGTGCGGGCGGGGCTGGGTCGGCCGACGAGGGGACGGGGGAGCTGGCAGCGGTCGACGGCGCCGTGGCCGCGAGACTGGTCTCGGTCGAGCCTCCGCCCGCGGCGACTCCCGTGGATCCTCCACCGCAGGCGGCGACAGCCAGGGTCGCTGCGAGGAGCCCGGCCATCGCCCCCAGGCGTCGCCGGCGGGGGCTCGGAGTCACCCCCACGGGATCGGGTGGTGCGGTCTCGCTCCGAGCCGGCAGGAACGTCGTGGGCGCATCGATCAGCATGGTCCAAACCCTAGACACGCGATGTCACGTCGCGACCAGCGGAGTTCTGAATATGTGCTTACGGGGCGCCTGCGGATTCTCATACTCTGGATACGAACCCGCCCGGACGAGCATTCCCCCTCAACGCAGATTTCCCGCTCAGGTTGGTTGACCCCAGCTCCTCCAGCAGGTTCAGCAGGTCATCCGCATGCTCCTCCTCCACGCCCAGGATGTCCTCCAGCATGCGCCGGGTGGCGGTGTCGGCCGGGCCCAGCCAGCGGATGATCTCCTGATAGGAGGCGATGACCCGCTCGAGATTGGCGCCATAGGCATCGGTGATCGGGCCGCGGCCGATGTGTTCTCAGGCGTTGCGGCGCAGCGTCTCGATATCGGGAAGGGATTCGCCCATGTGGCCAACCTACCCGCAGCGTGCACAGTGGTCCGACCGCCTCGGCGACCTCAGATGAACGTCGCCAGGGTGCCCGCCCGCCTTGTCAGCGCCATAGGCGTGGTCTCCCGTCAAGGGCCACAGCCCCCTATCGGCCCGACGGCCGGGCCTCAGCATGAAGTCATGGAAACCACCCAGCAGAGGCTTCGGATCCCCCGATGATCGGCGGCGGGTTCTGCGCGGTCTCCCAGCTGGTGGCTCCCCGGTTCAGCGGCACTTCAGCGGGCCCGGCCTCCGCCGGCGAGGGCGGTGCGGACGTCGGTCTTCGTGGGATGTGCGCTCCCGACGGTCGCGGGCGCGTCGAAGGCCATGTCGATCCGGTCCATGACCAGCGCGGTCCTCGGTTGGCGGGAGACGGGCGACAGCGCTTTTAAGACCCACCGGGGGACGTGGCGCACCGTCTTCGGCGTCTTCCTGGTCTCGCGGACGATGCCGGCCAATTGATTGAACGTGAGGTCCTCCGGGCCACCCACCTCCAACACCTGGCTACGAAGTCCCGGATCTGCCGTGGCCTGCACCACCACAGCCGCAACGTCGCCGACCGACACGAAGTTTATGGGGTTGTCGCCCCGCCCGAAAACGATCCCCTTGGCCACGATGTCGGCCCACAGCTCGACGAACGCGGTCGCACGCACGATGGTCCAGGGCCGACCGCTGGCGCGGAGATACTCCTCGGCGTGGTACTTGGCCCGGAACAGCTCCATGGGATGCCCGGCGCTAGCACCCACCACCGACATGAGCACCACGTCGGCCCCCACGGCCGAGGCCGCGTCGATCAGGCTCACGTTGCCGTGGTCGTCGACCGACGCCGGTGTGCCCCGGCCCGGGCCGGCAAAGCCCTGGACAGCCGAGACCACGGTGGTGACCCCGGGCATCGCCGCATCTAGGCTGGCCCGGTCACGGACGTCGCCCGTCACGATCTCCGCCGCCACGCCCCTCAGGTGGGCAGCCCGGGCCGGGTCTCGGGTCAGCACCCGGACGTCGAGACCACGTCCGGCGAGCTGGTCCACGACCAGGCTGCCAAGTCGGCCGGTGCCACCGGCGACCAGGATCACCTTCCGAGCACCTGCTGGCGAACGGCGTCGTCGACAGCCGCGAGGCTGTCGTCGACCGGCTCCAGGTAGAACCGGGCACGGGTGATGAGTCCGCCGCTGCAGGTGAAGACGACCACGCCTCTCATGTGGTGCCGGCTTCCGTCGCGCCGAGTGCCGGTCATCTCCCATTCGGTCCATGACGAGTCGCCGTCGGTGGCGCTGGCCACCACTTCGGCTCGGACGTCCGACACGTTGGCGTAGATCTGGGCCCAGTTCCGCCGCACCTGCTCATGCCCCGTGAACCCCCGAGCGGGATGCACCGGGGTCTCGTTGCGGTAGTCCGCCGCGAAGCAAGCCACCAGCGCATCGAGGTCATGGCGATTGGTGGCATCCACCAGCCGCTCGACCACGTCGTACGACCCGGTCATTCGGTTCCTTCCATGCCCCGGTGAATGGTTCATTCCAGTATTATGGAGGCAATGTCCACTATGAGACCGGGCCCCGAGGATGTCAAGCCCAGGCGGCCCTACGACGCCAGCCGGCGCCGGGAGCGAGCTCAGCACAGCCGCACCCTGATCATTGACGCCGCAGAGCGGCGGTTCCTGGGCGACGGCTACGCCCCCACGACCGTCGCGACCATTGCCGCCGACGCGGAAGTCTCCGTCGACACCATCTACAAGTCCTTCGGCGGCAAGCCGGGCCTGGTGCGGGCTGTGCACGCCCGCGCCCTCGAAGGGCGAGGGCCCGTACCTGCCGAGCAGCGGTCCGACGACCTTCAGGCGGCCGAGTCCGACGCCCGGCGCATTATCGAGGGTTGGGGCGCGCTCACCACCGAGGTGGCCCCCAGGGTGGCACCGATCCTGCTGCTCGTGCGGACGGCGGCCGCCACCGATCCCGAGCTCGCCGCCCTGCTGGCCGAGCTCGACGCCGCCCGCCTCCGGCGCATGACCGACAACGCGCGACGCCTCCGCCGCACCGGCCAGCTCCGTCCGGGCGTGACGGTGGCGTACGCCGCCGACGTGATGTGGACCTACAGCTCCCCTGAGTTGTACGAGCTGCTCGTCCTGCGCCGGGGCATGCGCGTGCGCGACTACGGCCGCTTCGTCTCACACGCCATGGTCGCCGCACTCCTGCAGTGATCAACATGGAGGAAGACGCTGTCGGTAGGGCTTGACATTGTGACGCAGCGGCGCACTGTGCAGTGGTTCCATAGGACTGGAATGAAGCCTCGTCCCCTCCACCAGCGCCTCCGACGCCTCTCAACTTTGCTCAGACTGGAGTCCCATGTCCATCGAACATCTTCGGGTACGTCTCACCACGCCGCTCGGCGCCGCGCGCTACTCGTCGCGATGGCCGGTTGTTCGAGCAGCGGCAGCGGCTCACCGGCCCGGCCCGCGACGGCAAACGCGGACAAGCGCGGGTACCGCGGCGTCACAAGGGCCGACCACAGCGCCGCCGGCACCACGGCCTGCGCGCTCGTCACCGAGGCGGACGCGAGCACCGCGCTCGGGACCGCCTCGGGACCGGGAGCGACGATGACCCTTGGCCGGGCGGATCGCAGTGTGCTTACGTTATCTCCAACGGCGCGCTCACCGTGGCCGTGACCCCGGGGCAGAGCCAGTCGTCGCTGGACCAACTCCGATCCCGGGGACCGGCACGTCAGAGCGACGTCAGCGGAGTCGGCACAGCCGCCTTCGAGGTCCACGACGGCACCTCGACCTGACGGGCATGGATGCCGACGCTCTGCTGGCCACGTACGCCCGCTGGTTGCTTCGCCAGCCCCTCGCCCCGCGGTCGGGAGAGGCCTACCTGGCCCAGGTTCCGTGGCTTCGTCACTTGGCTCGCTGATGCCGAGCACGGGCCAAAAGCTCTCTCGCGACCCTCTTCTACGCTGGGCTCCGGCTCTCGGAGCTCGCCGCCTCGTGCGTGGCCGATGTGGCGGAGCTGTCGGCACACGTGCTGCGCATTACGTTCGCGACCAACCTGATCCGCTCGGGCGCCGACGTGGTGCTCGTAGCGGAGATCGCGGGTCACCAGCGCCTCGACACGACTTGCGCCGAGTAGCCCGTACCTACCCACCCGTTCGTCACGCCGACGGTCTTTCCGCAACGCGTTGCCGCGGAGGGCCGTGCGGTATTCGGCTCGCCAGGGCCCAAGCGATTTCGACGCGCAACGGGCAATCGGCGTCAAGGTCCCGTGGGCGACCACCGGCTTCCGTTCGTCGCCGGCAGCACCACGACACGGATTCCTTCGGCATGGCAGACATCGAGCAGGTGCGGGTCCGCCGTGGCGAGGGGCCTGGACCCAGACCGGGCCGCTTCTGCGGCAACGCAGTCGGCAAGGCTGACAGCGCACCGACTGCGGTGGTAGTGACGGGAGCGAAGCCGGCCGGCCCCCAGGCCCATCGCAGCATCTACGGCGAGCCCGTCCAGCAAGTCGAGTTGAGCGACGTCGAGCGCCGCGTCTTCCTCGTTGGCGCCGACGATGCGTACGAGATGATCGATCACCTCGGCGACGCCAAGGGACGTCAGCGAGGCATCCCCGCCGGCCAAGAGCGCCCGCACTTCCGGTGCGGCTGCCTCGGCTTTCAGGAAGGCGAGTACGGCGTATGCATCGAGCAGCGTCAACGCGGTCCATCGCGCAGAGCATCCGCAGCGCGCGCCTGCTTCCGTGCGCGATCCGTGCTCGGCCCTCGACCTCGATACTTGCCTTCTAACGCGCCAACCATGTCGTCCCCCAGCGGTCGCATCACGACCCGATCGCCCAGGTCCACGACGATGACCTGGCGTGCCTTCCAGCGCGCCCGGGTGTCCGCCGGGATCGACACCTGCCCGTTCTGCGAGACCGTCATGACATGCGTGTTCGCGACCATGACCGCATTGTATGCCCGGAAAGCTTCGTTGTATGGCAAGCCGATCAGAACTACCGTTCTCCCTCTCGCTGAGCGATCCATCACCGCACAGAGCGTGAGCGCACGATCCTTGAAGTCCGCTTCCGCCAGAGCGGGAACATCTTTCGGTGGGCGCGAAGCCGGATGTTCGCTCCACCGTCGGTGTCCGGGCACGCTCACGGAAGCGGATCCCCTTGCGGAACGCACTGACCGTCGAACCCAACGGCCGGGAGGGTCGCGCAGGGACGATCAGGGGCGGCGTGCTCGGCCACTGAGGGTGTGGCCCTTGCGCTGACGTCGTCTGTAGGCGCTTCCTCTAACTTTCCTTAGTGGAACTACATCCGATCCGAGCCTCCGCTAACGCATGTGCTTGTCCTGCGACCTTCCGGCCAAGCGTGCTCTCCGACCATCTGGGCCCACCTCGATGTCCTGGGAAGGATCGCTCGCCATATGAGCACGGATCCCGCCGATGCCGAGACCTCGTCCAGGAGACCTACACCCGGGCCTGGCGGGGCTTCGCCGACCAGGGCCGCGGCGACGGCCGGTTGTGGCTCGTCGCCATCTGCCTGAACGCGGCGCGCTTGGAGCTGCGTCACACCCGCCGACGCCCGGTGACTCTGGGGGGCGGCTCGGAGCTCGACGAGCATGAGGCATCCGAGGACGTCAGTGGCGACGCGCTGGTGTCGGTGGAGCGCCAGGCCGACACCCGGGCTCTCGCCGCCCTGCCTGAGGCCCAGCGGCGGGCCATCGTGCTGGTCGACATCGGGGTCTCAGCGCCCGGGAGGCGGCGGATATCGAAGGTTCTCCCCCGTGGGACGATCCTGGCCCGTCTCGGCGGCGCCCGGGATGGCTCCGTCCGACAGTTCCGCTTGTGCCTTCCCTTCCCCGGTCCTAGAGTGACGCTCTAGTGCACGCCTTCGGAATGGCAAAGGACCACCGTGGAGTATTGGGGCTTTTCACTCTGTCCCGGAGCCAATGAGGACAGCCAATCGGAGGCCATCCGACGGTTGCTTCAGAGGGTTCAAGTAGCTGATCAGGCTGGGCTCGACGGTTGGTTCTTCGCCGAACACCATTCGGACCCCCAGTATTCATTGACAGCGTCCCCCAACCTGCTGGTGGCCGCTGCCAGTCAGACCACCCGGCGGATGAGGCTGGGAAACATGGTGACGGTCTTGCCCTACCACCACCCTTTCCGCGCAGCAGAAGAGATTCGCCTTCTGGACGCAATGACGAACGGGCGTATCGAAATGGGCTTCGGGAGGGGAGGGTTCCCTCACGAACAAGCAGCCTTCGGACTCGAGCGCGGTGAAGTCCCCGATATGTTCGAGACAGCGCTTGAGCTTGTGCTGCGGTTTCTGACCGAAGAGCATGTCGATTACCAGACCAAGTGGTGGCGAGGACGGGCAGCGACGCTGGTGCCCGGGCCGACTCAGAGCCCTCACCCTCCACTCTGGCAGAGTGTGGTGAGCGACGCTTCGCTCAACCGCGCCGCCCGGCTAGGGATGCATTGCAATACCTCGTTCGCATACCCGGAGTTGCTCCAATATCGAATGCGACTGTATTCAGACGCCTGGGACGAACACCAGCCAAGCGTGCCATCGGGGAAATTCGGGGTCCTCGTGCAAGTCGTGGTCGCCGATGGCGAGGATGAGGCGCTCCATTCGGCCAAACAGGCCCTCGAGCAACGCTTCGAACGGCTGGTCCAAGGGTTCGGGTCGCCCCGGGCTACGGGTCCGGATCCCGGGTTCGAGAGCCGGCATCGCATTCATCGTCACGTATCGACGCTGAGCTTCCAGGAGCTGATCGAGGAGAGCCTGATCGTCTTCGGCTCCGTGGACGACTGTGTCGAACAGCTCGACCGGCTCCGCTTGGCCGGTGTCGACGTGATAACGGCGTGGCTCCATTTCGACGGACTGGAGTCTGATTTCACTGATCGTTCCCTCCGGCTCCTTTGCGACGAAGTGATTCCGCGGGTGGAAAGAAGAGGTGCGTTCGCCCTGGCCGGCGGTTAGGGCCTGCGTGCGAACTACTTGGTCGGCCGGGCGCCACCGGCCGTTGCGCTGCAAGCGCCTGCTGGCCGGTGACGCGCGAGTAGATGGCGCACGGGCACTTAGGCCTGCGCGCTCCCTACACCAGAAGGCACGCCGCCTGATGGTCTGCCGACACCGAGCCCGCTGGGCGATGCAGCGCCGGGTCCGTCTCGGTGCAGCGGGTCTCAGCGACCGGGCATCGAGGATGAAACCGACAGCCGGAAGGAATCGCGAAGGGATCGGGGGTCTCGCCGACGAGGATCTGTCGATTCGGGCGGTCCGATGGATCGGCTCGGGGCACCACCGACAGCAGCGCCCGAGTATAGGGGTGCCTCGGGTCATTAACAACGTCGACGGCGGACCCTTCCTCCACAATCCGCCCTAAGTACATGACTGCGATGCGATCGGCAAAACGGGCGGCGGTGGACAGGTCATGGGTGATAATGAGGATTCCTAGGTCGTTCCGCAGACGCAGGTCATTCAACAGCATCAGAATCCCGGCTCGAACTGACACGTCGAGCATGGAGACCGGCTCATCGGCGATCAGCAGCTCTGGTCCAAGCACGAGGCTGGCAGCGATTGCCACCCGCTGGCGCTCACCGCCCGAGAGTTGGTGCGGATAGCGGTTGAGGTAGAGGTCAGGCGGCGTCAATCCTGCCCGCACGAGCGCCTCGCTCACCAGCTCAAGACGCTGTGCTCGCATCCCACCCACCCTGTGGACAAGGAGCGGTTCCTCAACCGTGTCCCGCACGCGGAAACGGGGGTCGAGTGATTCATACGGATCCTGGTACGTCAATTGAACGTGTCGACGCAGCGCCTTAAGGGCCCGGTGCGAGAGTAGTGAGATGTCCTGGCCTTTGAGGAGAATGGAACCGGAAGCTCCCTCAATCATCCGCAGTAACGCTAACGCCGTCGTGGTCTTGCCGCATCCCGACTCGCCGATCAGGGCGACAATTTGCCCCTTGCGGACCGTGAGGGAGACGCCATCTACCGCTCGGAGATACCGCCGCGGTTCTCTGCGGAGAATGCGGCTGAGACCCTGGTGAGACGAATAGTCCACGGTAAGTCCTCGCACCTCGATCAGGGGTGCGATGGGGTCGGTTCCCGTGTCCAGGGGGAGGGTCACTGGTTGATCCCGGGAAACGGTGGTGGCCGGGCCCGGGCGGCTGGCCACTGCTGAGGCGTCGCCGATGTCATCCCCGTTGAGGTGACACGCGGCGACGCCGGCACCCACCGATAGGAGCAGAGGAGGCTCCTCGCGGCACAGCGCAAACGCCCGGTCACATCGCGGTTCGAAGGCACAGCCCCTCACGGGCCGGTCGAGCGCGGGGGGTGATCCGGGGATGGAGGCCACGGCACCCTGATGGTGGATGCTGGGGCTGGCTGCGAAGAGGAGCCTAGTGTAGGGGTGCCGGGGTGAATTGTAGAGATCCTGGACTGGCCCGCTCTCGACGATCTGGCCCGCATACATGACCGCAGCGCGTTGGCACGTCTGGGCAACAAGCGGGAGGTCGTGCGTCACCATCAGGAGAGATAGACCAACCTCGCGTGTGAGCGCTACAAGTAGGTCGACGATCTGAGCTTGGATCATCACATCCAAGGCAGTGGTGGGCTCATCGGCGAGGAGGACTTTCGGGGCACAGGCGAGCGCCATGGCGATGGCGGCTCGCTGACGCATGCCACCCGAGAACTGATGCGGGTACCGCTCACCGGCCGAGGCCGGGATGCCCACCAGCTCCAGCAGTTCCGCCGTCCTTCGTGTTGCCGCCCGGCCGGTCGCGGTGCCGTGGCGCTCCATTGGTTCAGCGATCTGTTTCCCAACCGTCTGCACCGGGTTGAAGGCGTTCATGCTGCCCTGAAAGACGATCGCAATGTCCTTCCACCGCTGGCTGCGGAAGCCTCGCTCTCCTCCCGCCAGCAGATCCTTGCCGTCGAAGAGAACCCGGCCGGACACCGTTGCGCTGGGCGGCAGGAGTCCCATGATGGTCAGCATCGTGGTGGTCTTGCGGCAGCCAGACTCTCCGACCAGCCCGACCAGCTCTCGCTGGTCCAGGTCCAGGCTGAGCCCTTGGACGGCGTGTAGCTGCCCTCCCTGCTCGAGGTCGAACCAGACGTGCAGATCCCGAACCTGGAGGAGGCTCACGGCCCCGGTCTCTCGGCGGGAAGCTCCTTCAGGCGGAACGACCTCGGTGACAGGTGGCTGATTCGCAGCCGGGGATTGAGGCCGTCCTCGATGGCCTGGCCGACGAGGTAGCAGCCCATCACAACGAGGGAAATGCAGACCCCGGGCGGGACAACAGCCCACCATGCCCCAGAGCTGATGGCGGTTCGTTCGAAGGCGTGACGGAGCATCGTGCCCCATGACGAGGACGTTGGGTCGCCGAGGCCCAGGAACGACAGGGCCGTCTCGTAGAAGATGGCGTATGCCACGGTGAGCACCACATTGGCGCTCAGCAGTGGGGCGATCTGGGGCAGCACGTGGCGGAAGATGATCCGACCGTGCCCGGCTCCCATGGCTCGGGCCCGCTTCACATAGACGCGCTCCCGAACGCTCTTGACCTGGGCTCTGATAATCCGGGCAGTCCAGGTCCACAGCAGCAGTCCGATCACCAGGACGATGTGAGCCGTGCTCGGCTTCCAGATCGCGGCGATCACAATCATCAACGGCAGCGCAGGGACCACCAGGAAGTAGTCCGTCACCCGCATGAGAACCGCATCGGCAGCGCCTCCGAAGTATCCAGCGAGGAGGCCGACACCACCGCCGACGACCATGGAGACGGTCATCGCCGCCACGCCGATCAGCAGGGAAATCCTGCTTCCTTCGATGAGCAGGCTGACAACGTCGATGCCAGCGTCGTCGAGGCCCAACCAGTGCCGTCGGGAGGGGGCCTCGTAGACCCCGCCAACCCGGTGGTTGACACCGTGAGGCGTGATCAGCGGCGCCAGTACCGCCAACATCACGAAGAGAAGGAGCAGCAGGGCACCGAACGCTGCCGATGGACGGCGACGGACGATGCGGCGGAGAGGGTGCCGGCCCGGAGGCGCCTGCAGGAGATCGTCGGCGGTGAGGCCAGGACTCTGCAGAAGATCGGTCATCCGCCGACCCTGGGGTCAAGCCGTGCGTAGGCAACGTCGGCGGCAAGGTTGCAGAGCACCACCGTCACGGTGAGCAGGAGAAAGGCTCCCTGCAGCATCGGGTAGTCCCGCTGCAGAACCGCTTGATAGATGGCACGGCCCACGCCCGGCCAGGAGAACACCGTCTCGACGAGGATATAGCCGGTGACGATGCGTCCCGCCGAGAGGGCGATCATGGTGATGGTGGGCAGCATGGCGTTTCGAAGCGCGTGGGTCCGGAGGATGGTCCGCGGAGGGAGCCCCTTCGCCCGAGCGGTGAGCATGTAGTCCTCGCCCAAGGTCTCGAGAAGAGCAGAGCGCACGACGAGGGCATACCCGCCATACAACGTCAGGGCCAGTGTGAGGGAAGGCAGGACCATGTGGCGGAACTCGTCGGTCAACCGGCCCCAAGAGGTCGCCCCGATCAGGAACGGGCTGCGGATCCCGCCGCTCGGCAGTACTCCGGCGAACACGATCAGCAGGATGAGCCCTACCCATTGAGCGGGTACCGAGAACAGCGTAACGGTGATCGCACTGCTCAAATGCTCCAACCTCGTCCCTCGTCGCCACGCCGACAGTGTTCCGACAAGGATGCCCAATGCGATCGCCACGACCAGACCCAGTGCAGCCATCGGGACCGTGTTTCGAACCGCACCGGTCAGGTTCTCCGAGACCGGTCGCTGGTTGTCATAGGAGATCCCGAGGTTGCCGTGTACCAGTTGATCCAGATACAGCCCGTATTGCTGCCACTTCGGCCGATCGAGTCCGAACTCCTTCTCCAAGGCCGCCTTGAGTTCGGGGCTAGCCCGCGGCACCTGGGAAAGATTCGATACCGCCGTGCCTGGAAGCGCGCGGAACAAAACGAAGTTCACCGTGACGGCGACGAAGACCGTCACCAATCCAAACGCGACTCTCTTGACGATGTAGTCGCCCGATCCTCGGCCCACTAGCGCTGCCGTACCTTTGGGTACGAGCTGTCAGCTCTGATGTGCCTGGAGGAAGGTGTCAATCCAAATCTGGCCAAACAGGCCCCGACCAGAAGGGACGAATCCGGTCCATTTGTTGCTCCATGCATCGATCGCGTTGTTGTATGTGAGCACGATGACTGGGCGGGCGTTGTAGAGCATCTCTTCCATCTGGTAGACGGCTTGGAGCCGCTGAGTCTCCGGCAGCGCCGACTGCTGCTGGTAGAGCTTGTCGTACTCGGGATTGCAGTAGCCGGTCGTGTTGTAGATGCCCAGGACACGGCAGGTGGGGGTGGACAGCGGGAAGTCCGGGTCGAACTGGGGCGTCCCACCGCCGGCCGACAGCGCGAAATCAAAATCAGCGTACTTGTTGTCCGGGCCCTTCTGGGCCTGAAAGGCGGCGGCGCCATCCAAGGCCCTCGGCGTGACCTTGACCCCGAGCTTGTCGAAGCCGGCCTGGATGATCTGGAAGGCCCGATCGAGCGTCGGCTGCAGGATCACCTCATATGACATCGGATGGCCGTCGGCGACACGGATGCCGTCCGCACCTCGGCGATAGCCCAGGTCGTCCAGAAGCTGGTTCGCTTTGGTCACGTCAAAGCCGGCGACTTTCAGGTTCGGATTGTGCCACTTACCCGAAGGCGGCGTGATGATGGAGTCGCCGGGTTGGGCAAACCCAAGCGACACCACCTGAGCGATCTCCTTGCGATCGATCGCGTACTCCAAGGCTTCTCGGACCTTGGGGTCGAGCAACTCGCGGTTCTTCGCCTTGTTCTGGCTCGAGTTCACAATGAGGTCGCTTCGAAAGAAGCCTGGAATGGCGGAGACTGTGAATCCGGCGGACTTCAGGGAGTCCACGGCGGTCGGCGCCACGCCGGAGATGGCGTCGATCTCGCCGCTCTTCAAAGCAGACACCATCGCGTCCTGGTTGCTGTAGGACTTAACCCCAAAACCGTCAATCAGGGCCTTCTGCCCATAATAGTTCGGATTGCGCAAGAAGAGGAGCGAGTCGTCCTTTTTGAAATCCGTGATCATGAACGGGCCGCCGGAGACGACGGGCTGACCGTTTTCGGGAACGTTGGGGAAAGCCTTGATCGCCGCGCCATCACCCATAGCCAGCGGCTCCCAGACGTGCTTTGGAAGGATTCCGAGCGTCTGAACCTGTGCCAGCACGTTCGACACTGGGCTCCCGTAGTGCAGAACCACCGTGTTCGGATCCGGCGTATCGGCCGTCTGTAGCTTGGCCACGGCGAAGGCGTAGTTGGCGGTCGCGCTCTTCTGGAATTGAACGATCATATTGAAGGTGAAGGCGGCGTCCTCGGCCGTCAGCGGCTGGCCATCGGACCACTTGGCGCCCGGCACCGTGTGGAAGGTCCAAGTTGTGCCGTCGGCGGAGGTCTCCCACCTGCTAGCAAAGTCGGGCCTGTAATCGAGGCTCTTGGGGTCGAGCTGCACCAGCGCGGGATAGATCTGGATGAGGGCCGGATAGATGCCGATCGGGCCGATGAATTTGTTCAGTGAGGCGAACGGCGCTCCCGAGATGCCAACCTTGACGACCCCGCCCTGCTTGACCGTCCCGTCGGGCGTGGCCTTCTTGGCTGTCGACTTCCCCCCACCGCATGCAACCGCCACCAACGCCAGCGAGATGGCCGCTACCAGTACTCGCCCTCTCGTGCTTGCCCGACGACCCATGATCCCCCTACAGCGCCGGGGACGTTGCCGTCCCTCCCAGTCCCCACCTGTACACGGAAACCAGCGGTGAACTCGCTGAGCGAGCAGCTGGCAACCCCCCCTACTAGAGCGGCACTCTAGACCGGTGTTCTAGGTACCCACAAGCCGGTACCATGAGCTTCGTGACGGCACTTCCCGTTTCGGCCGCGGCTGGCTCCGCCAGGGCCGAGAGCATCCGGGCGAATCGTCGACGGATGCTGGATGCCGCACTCCGCCTGTTCGTACGCCAAGGCTACGGCGCTACCACTATGCAGGCCATCGCCCGGGAGTCCGGTATGGCGGTACAGACGCTTTACTTCACCTTCGGGAACAAGCGGACGATCCTCCAGACCCTGATTGATGCCGCCAACGCCGGGGACGACGAGCCTGTGCCGATACTCGAACGGCGTTGGTTTAGGGCCGTTCTGCATGAGACCGACCCTTCGGAGAAGATTCGCCTGTATGTTCATAACGCCCGCATTATCTACGAGCGCATCAACCCAGTCTTGGAGGTGCTCCGCAATGCCGCGGTGGTGGATCATGAACTTCGCGCGCAATGGGAGGAGAACCAAGATCGCTTCTTCATCGTACTGACCACTGTTGCGGAAAGCATAGCTAGGGGCCGCGGACTACGCGACGGCGTTACTGTGAGAGAAGCGACGGACATAATGTTCGGAATTCTCAGCCACGATCTATTTCAGTTGTTCGTGGGCCGACGCAAGTGGTCATCCTTACAGTGGGAACGTTGGGCGTGCGACACTCTGCGCAGTCAGATCTTGATGCGCTGACCCCATGCCGGTGAGTCGGAGAAGAACGTGGGTGGCGTCAGCGTCAAAGGAGTTCTTGACGGACGGCGCCCAAGCTGGCCATCACGTCCGCCGGTGGACTCCCGGTACCGGCACCAGCACCGGCACCGGCGGGGACGGCGGGGGAGTAGCTCCCCTGCCGGCGACCGGCGTCAGCTCACCGTGAGCGAGACGTCGTCCAGGTACATGTAGGTCAGGTCGCCGTAGCCGTCCTGGTGGACGTTGAACCACAGCTGCACGGTCTGGCCCTTGTAGGCGGTGGCGTCGAAGCTGACCTGGGCCCACGTCTGGGCGTTGGACGCGGTGTGCAGCACCGTGGCCAGCGTGCCCCCCGACGAGTTGCGGATCAGGGCCTCCTGCCAGTCGTAGGCGACGGAGTCGGTGGTGCCGCCCAGGTACCAGAAGCTCAGCGTCGCCCTGGTGGCGGTGGCGGGAATGGTGACCGATTGGGCGATGGTGCTGTTGCCCGAGGGCTCGGCGCCTTTGGTGCCCACCGTCCCCAGCCGGGCCGACCAGCCGCCGGCGTGGCCCTTGGTGGCGGACGCGGCCGGGATGGGGGCGGCCCCCAGGCTGCTCCACGAGCCGAGGGTGCCCGACTCGAAGCCGGGGTTGGCCACCAGCTGCTGGGCCGGCGTCGGGGGCGGTGGTGTGGCCCCCCCGCCGAAGGCAGCGGTGCCCTTCGGCGTTCCCAGGCCGGTGGGCCCGTCGTAGCCGGCCGCAGCGGTGCAGAGGTAGGCCACGCTGCACGTCCCGTTGCTGCCGGTGGTGACGTCGTTGAGCGAGCTGCGGCGGCTGTAGAGGCTGGAGGCATTGGACACGCTGGACGTGGTGCCGGCCAGGGCGTAGACGGCGGCCACGACGGGGGCGGCCACGCTCGTGCCGCCGAAGATGTACCAGTTGGCCCCTCCGGTCGAGCCGTAGCTGTCGTAGACGGCCACGCCGGTGGCGGGGTCAGCCACCGCGGACACGTCGGCGACGGTGCGCCCGGCGCAGCCCGTGTCGGTCTGCCAGGCCGGCTTGGGCACGTAGGCCGAGCAGCCGCTGCCGGCCCCGCTCCAGGCCTTCTCCGACCACCCCCGGGCCGACGCGTCCCGGCTCAGGCTGGTCCCCCCGACGGCGGTGACGTAGCGGGAGGCGGCCGGAAACTGCACGCCGTAGCCGCTGTCCCCGGAGCTGACGGTGATGGCGCTGCCAGGATGGTTGTAGTGGCCCTCGTAGGCCGCCCAGGCCTCCGAGGCAAACTCGCTCCCGCCGTAGCTGTTGCTGATGGCGTTGGCGTGGAGCGTGTTGGCGGCGGTGTCGACGGCAGCGGCCAGGTCGGAGAACGAGGTGGAGCTGGCCTCCACCAGCACTATGCGGCAGTTGGGGCAGGCGGCGGAGACCATCTGCAGGTCGAGGTCGATCTCCTGGCCCCAGCCCGTGTCAGCGGCGGGCAGCGGGCCGGAGGCGCCCGACTGGTTGACCTTGCGGAAGCAGCCGTTGGCGGTGGTGCAGGCGCTGAGGCCGAAGCGGCTGCGGTAGGCGGCAAGGTCGGCCTCGGCGTTGGGGTTGTCGAGGGCGTCGACGATGGCCACGGTCTGCCCGACGCCCCCCGACGCGCTCAGGGCGTAGGCCGCCTGCAGATCGCCTGGCCCGTAGGCGCCGGGTGAGGGAGTGGTGGTGGCCAGGGGCGAGACGCCGTCGTCCTGGGTCACGACCCGGGCGTGGCAGCGGGCCCGGCCTTGGGCCGGGGGGCCGCACACCGGGCGATGGGACCGGCCGGGAAGCCCCGGCGGCGGGGCGGCACTGGCGCCGCCGGCGGAGGCCAGGGCCCCGACGACGGCCACGACGGCCACAATGATGCGACAGCGGGTGCGGATCACGGTTGGCCCCCAGGGAATTCGACGCGACAAGGGCTTAGTGGTCGACCGAACGGCGACCGGACTTGAGCGCGTCACCCCGCCGGTTCGGAGAGGAACGGCCTGATAGGTCTTGCCCGCTGAACAAGAGCCGCCACCGCCCGGGGAGGGACCGGGGATTCGGTAGGCCCGCTTGGCGTCCGCCCGGTTTCCGACGCTGATGGGCGACGGTTGCGCCCAGCCTGAGCCAACATGTTCGGCATGCATCCTGTCGCCGGCCGTGGCGACGGTCCCGCCGGAGGTATCCGAGGGCTCGCTAGAGACGGTCACGGTCATCCGACCGCAATCCAGACGATCCGGCCGAACCACCCTGCCCCACCCCGACAGATGATCGAGCCGGCGGAGCTGAGGTCGCCCGTTGTGGCGGTCTTCGTCGATGAAACCGGGCGGAAGCGCCGCCGGGCACGGCGGATCGGCTGGGTCCTCGCCGGGCTTGTCGGCGTCTACTTCGTCCTCTTGGTTGCCAGCATCGCCCGAGCACCCTGGGTGCCTCACGTCGCCTTGCCCGGGGTCGGCAATGCCCTGCCTGCGACCAGCCCGCGGCTGCCTCCTGCCCTGGGGCCCCAAGCCGTCGTAAGTCCGGCTCCCAATCTCGGGCGCCTTCGGGCCGGGAGCTCAACGTCCACGACGCTCGTCCCGACCAGAGCCGCCGTACCCGGGCCCACTGTCGGTTCCGTCGGCGCCCAGGGGACGACGCCGAATCCTACGATCCCCCCGACGACGGCCACAGGCCCGACGACGGCAACAGGGCCGCCGACGGCAACGGGCCCGGCGACGTCGGCTCCGTCGAGCCCGTCCACCCGCCCCAGCCCGGCAACGACGCGCCCATCGGCGCGGCCCACGCCGTCGTCGGTGGTACCACCGGGACGTAGGAACACGACGGCACCGGGTCGCGGTCGACCGTGACGTCGGCCTTACCGGCATCGGCGCCGCTCCCGGGGCTCGCCGCGCCCGTCGGCGCCGAGAGTCCGGTCGCCGAGCGGCTCAGGTGGTACCGATGGAAGCCGCCGTCGCACTGGGTGCTGTTCTCGGTGCTCCTCGCGGCACTGGCCGTGGCGCTGCTGGTGCAGGGAGTCGCCCGCCAGGAGGTGGGACGGTCGTCGACGAGCAGCTCGGGCGAGGCCGCCCCGGGCCTGGCAGGGATCGGCCCGGTATTCGACCCGTCCATGGCCGACATCCGCTCGGTGACGGCTCCGGCCAAAGAGGTGGCCCTGACCTTCGACGACGGGCCGGACCCGACCTGGACGCCCCGTATCCTCGCCGTGCTCGCCCGCCACCAGGTCCCGGCGACGTTCTTCGTGGTAGGAGGCAAGGTCTCAGCCCACTCCGGGCTGGTGCGAGCGGAACTGCGGGCCGGGCACGAGGTCGGCTCTCACACCTTCACCCACGCCGATCTCGGGGCGGTGTCGGGGGTACGAGCCGACGCCGAGCTCAGCCTGACCCAGGTCGCGCTGGCCGGGGCCGCCGGGATCAACACGTCGTTGCTGCGGCTGCCGTACTCGTCGGCGCCGGGCGACCTCACCACCGGGGAGTTCCGGGCGGCCCGGGCTGCGGCGCGCTTCGGCTACCTGATCGTGGCCACCACCCAGGACGGTGAGGACTGGCGTCGGCCGGGAGTGGATCGCATCGTCGCCAATGCCACCCCGCCGCCGGGGCAGGGTGGCGTCGTCCTCCTCCACGACGCCGGTGGCAACCGGGCCCAGACCGTGGCTGCGGTCGACCGCCTGATCGGCACCCTCCAAGGCCAGGGGTACCGCTTCGTCACCGTCTCGCAGCTGGCCGGACTGGCACCGGGGACGGCCATGAAGCGGGTGAGCACGCCGGCCCACGTGCAGGGCCTCGGCCTGCTGTGGGTGATCCGCCTCGCCGTCCTCGTTACCGGGTTGCTCACCGGCCTCATGGTCCCCATCGGCGCGCTGTCGATGGCCCGGGGCTTGGCGGTGGTGGTGCTGGCCCGTCGCCACGCCCGGACGGACGAATACCCAGAAACCGGCGGCCCGCGCCGCCGGTGAGCATCATCGTGCCCGCCTTCAACGAGGAGGTCGGCATCGCCGCCGCCGTGGGCTCACTGGCGGCCAGCCGATATGCGAACTTCGAAGTTCTTGTCGTCGACGACGGGTCGACCGACCGGACCGCCGAGATTGTCGAGAGCCTGGCGCTTCCCGGCGTACGGCTGCTGCGCCAGGCCAACGGTGGCAAACCGTCGGCCCTCAACACC
>JBBSIS010000038.1:0-19707 GCA_038231955.1 Acidimicrobiales bacterium | reverse complement strand
TGTGGACGGTCACTCGGCGATGGTTCGCACCGGAGCGATGGGCCTTCAACGCCAGCAGGATCCAGCGGAGGGCACAGTCGCGGACCAGGCGACGACGAGCCAGAGCCCAGAGCAAAACGGGCTGCCGCCTGATCGCGATTACATGACGGATCCGACGTACGTCGACAACATCCGGAGAATGTCCTACGACGTCCTTACAGGACAGTTGGAGGTTCTGCACCAAGACGGCATCTGGCTGGCGCTCCCTGTGGAAAAGGTTTCTCGAAACGTATCGACAATCACCCCCGAGGCCGCGACGCGATATGAGAAGCTCGCAGAGAAACATGGGATAGCGCTCCCACGCTCCGAATATCCTCCACCAACCGGTCGTATTGAACCCCGCCTTCGGCGTGAACCCCGCTTTCGGCGGATACAGGGACACATCTATCCCGACATCTACGACGATGCGTCCACGCCTAACATCAGGGATACCTGGCGCAAGGTCGAAGCCCAAATCGTTCCACAGTCCAGGAAAGTGCTGCTCGATATAGCAGTCGTGGCGGGCGCGGCGCGAGGTGTCGCTGGGGGAGCCCTTGCTTCAAAGGCACCGAGCCCTACGCCCAGTTCCAACCGGGTGATGAGTCGACCACCTACTACCAGCGTCACTCTGAACGGGCGGCAGTTGCCCATTCCCCAGCCAGCCAGCGGATCGGCGACCGCGAACTTCGGAAGGGCGACTCGGTGGGGAAGGAACGCCGGGGACGCTACAGCACGTGTGGCCGAGCTGCAGAAGATGGCCCCGGCGGCTGCGAGGGCTGAGGCTCAGCGATTGGCGGAGGAGGGTATCACCGCCGCAATGGCTCGTGAGTGGGCTGACTACTACCGGAGCGAGGTTTTGCGAAGCGCGGCGCGAAGCGTCAGTGGGAGCGCAAATCCGGCGGCCGGTCCCCGGGCCGTGCTCATGGACTTGATTGGTAGGATTCTTGATTAGCAGCTCGCGCCATCACTCGACCGTTCATCGCCAGTTGTCCGACCACGGTATCTCGTGTGGCATAGCGCCGACGAGACGAAAACTCAGCATGCAACGTCCCGTTTTACGACCGGGTTCACCACCCCGATGGAGAAGCCAACTTGGAAGGAGCGTCGCTTTTCACAACACGTTTTGGAATCGTGAGGCATTTGCTGGTCACACGTCCACACCCATCGCAACCCTGGTCGCCCGTGGCGGCATTGTCCAGATCGATCCACAGCGCGGCGATCCGGTATGGCCGTCGTGTTCCAGGGCAACCTCATACGCTCACGTCCAGATTCAGATGAAGAGGGTCAGGGAATATGCCGAACGGTCTGAAGCGCTGCGACTTCGTGGGCCGGCGGCGGCGATGATCAAGCTCGAGGCGGAACTCGACACCACCGTGCAGCTCGAGTCCCCCGACGCCCACCGGGGGGCGGCCAAGAACGGGCGGGGGCCCACGCTGGCAGCGTTCGGAGGGCAGAACTCGGGGCGACCATCGGACCAGTCGCGCTGCGGCGGAAGCGAACGCCATGTCGCCGAGGCCGTGGAGCGGCACGTGCAGGCGGTCCTTTCCCCGGGCTCGAGGGAGGGGGGTCGGTGAGCGCGTTTGCGCAGTCGCGCAAGGTGGGGCATAGGGATTGTTCCTGCGCCGCAGGTTCGTGCACAGGGTGCAGCACCAAGCGTCCCCTTCTCCAACGGAGGGCTGCGAGCACCGGTAGCTTCGGCTTCATCCCCTCGGTCGTCGGAGAGGTGCTGCAATCACCGGGCCAGCCTCTAAATGCAGAGACTCGGGGCGCAATGGAAGATAGCTTCGGCGTCGACTTCAGCGGCGTGCGGGTGCACAGCGACGCGGCAGCGGCGTCGTCTGCGAGGGCGATCGATGCGACTGCCTATACTGTCGGCCGAGACGTAGTCTTCGCTGCCGAAGCGTACCGCCCACACTCTTCAGCGGGCCGCGAGTTATTGGCGCACGAACTTGCCCACGTGGTGCAGCAGGCCCACCCTGGCATGCCCGGAGTCTCACCGAGAGCCGCCGAGCGGGATGCGAACAACGCAGCGGGCCGCGCGGCTCAGGGCCTGCATGCGACCGTCACGACCCGTGCTCCCTCCGGAATCCTGAGGCAGCCCGCCAGAGCCGGGGCGACACAAGAAGAGGACGATCCACTTGCACTGATACGCCGGATCAACCAGTTCGGGGCGATAGCCTTCCCGAGGATTTCTCGCGCACGTCAGCCGACCCTGTCGGCAATTGACGCGCCGGTCAGGCCGCTCCCACCCGACCAGCAGTGGGCGGCCGACGCGCTCGCGGGGAAGCCGCCTCCCGCTGCGGGGCAACGCGCCGAAGACCCTGACAGGACTCGTCAGGACTCCAACTCGAAGAACGGCAGCGTGTGGGACACCTTGAAGCCGGGCGGCCTCGTATTCGAGGCCCTCGATAGCGTCGCAAACCCAAAGAACGCCGTTGCGAAGGGCATCATGGACAACCTCGACAAGCGAGGGGCAGCGCTCCTCAACACGCGCGCCGCACTAGAAGGCCTCTACGAGAAGGAGGGCGCCGCCGGAGTCGGCAAGGCGTTGGTCGTCGGAGTTGGCTTTCTAGTGCGGGACACTGGTGACGCGGCCGTTGACATCGTCGCCGAACTCTCGCATTATCAGGGCGCCAAGAGCGACGAAAAGATCGCTAGTCGATCACTGGATATTCTTCTCAATACAGCCGACCTCGTCACGATAGTTGCCGGTGGAGCGGGCGCAGCGAAGGGTGGGGTCGCCGCCGCTCGCGGAATCACAGCAGGGGTTGAAAAGGGCGCCATCACAATTAGTCAGGGCGCAAGGCTTCTCCAGCCGGCGCTGGCGACCGCCGGTGCGGAACTCCGTGGTGGGGAGGCGTCTTTGGTGGCCGCCGGCTCAACGGGAACTTTGGCGGCTCCCGGCCTCAAGGCGGTGGCAACGGCTCCGGCAGCCGTTGGTGCGGCGGGGCAAGCCAGCGGCGGTAGCGGACGTGTCGGCCGGCGAGCCGCGTCACCGACCCTGGAGGGCTTTGAGTCTCACAAGGCTCCGGGAAGCCCAAGACCGCGAACGGCTACGGTCACGCGTGAAGAGCAGCTATTCGGTTTGCCGAGGAAGACTGGCCTAAAGCAGCCTAAGACGGTGATACGCCGCTCCTCACCTACGCCTGGGATTAGAGAAAGGATCCAAGCGGCACTTCCTGCGGGAGCACCCGATCCTGTCTTCCCTGGAAGGACGGTAAGGGGTGTCGCTCATGCCGATCATATTGTCTCGTTGGACAGGATACGACAGAAGCCAGGTTTCGCTCGGATCGACGAGGCACGACAAATTGAAATCTTGAACCTAGAGGAGAACTTCGAAGCGTTGAGCGAGGCCGCCAACACCTCGAAGGGAAGCCGGACTTACCGTGAGTGGGCGGATCATCTCCGTAGTCGCGGCGAGGTATTCAACCAAACGTATGTGGATAGTATGATTGAGGCGGAGGACAGACTCGACGCCGTCATTGACAGAATGATACAGGAATCCCCACAGTGGGGAACGCAACCGGCGAGCCCATGACCACTCCCATCGCCCCCCTCCTCATTCGTGGTGGCATCGTCCAGATAGATCCGCGCAGTGGAAACCCGATACGGACCATCGTCCTCCAGTACAACCCGCATACCGTCACGCGCAGTTTTCAGGTGAAGGGGGTCGGGGAGAGCGCCGATCGGTCGGAGGCGCTCCGGCTTCGCGGGCCGGCGGTGGAGACGATCAAGCTCGAAGCCGAGCTCGACGCCACCGACCAGCTCGAGACGCCCGACGAGCACCCGGCGGTGGCCAAGAACGGGCTCGGGCCGGCGCTGGCGGTGCTCGAGGGCATGGTCAACCCGACAGCGGCGCAGTTGAACGCCGTCAACGAGCTAGCTGGAAGAGGGACGCTCGAGATCGCACCGATGGAAACGCCGCTCCCCCTGTTCGTGTGGGGACCCAACCGGGTGGTCCCGGTGCGGGTGACGGAGCTGTCGATCACCGAGGAGGCGTTCGACGCTCGGCTGAACCCGATCCGGGCCAAGGTCAGCCTGGGCCTGCGGGTTCTGAGCGTCGACGACCTCGGGTTCGCACACCGGGGCGGCGGGCTCTTCATGTCCTCACTGGGGGCACGGGAGGCGCTCGCCCGGCTGAACCCGGACGGCACCAGTGCTCAGCTCGGGAACCCGCGACTGTCATGAGCGTGTTCGCCACCTCCATCCCCGGCATGCCGCTCCTGCCGCCCGGTGCGCCCGGCGCTTCCGTCGGCGTGGCCGGCATGGGGGGCAGCTCGCCCGTCCCCGGGCTGCCGTCGCTCCCTCCGGCGCTGACCGCCCCCCGCTTCCCGCCGACCAGCCGCTACGCCGGCATCGAGATCGTCGCATCCGTCGACGCGGCCGGTCGCGCCATCCCGTACCTCCGTCGCCGGTTCGTCCCGGACCCCGAGATGCTCGGAGAGATCGGTCGCTACATCGTGCAGGACGGCGACCGGCTCGACCGGATCGCCGCCGCGACCCTCGGCGACCCCGAGCAGTTCTGGCGGCTGTGCGATGGCAACCGCGCCCTCGACCCTGTCGAGTTGGAGACCCCGATCGGACGCGTGCTGCGGATCACCCTGCCAGCCGGGTTCCCGACCCCGCCTGCCCATGGTTGAAGGCGTCAACCTCACGCTGTACATCGGGCCCGCCGTGCCGGTCCCTGTGTCGCGAGAGGTGCTTGACGCGCTGCAGAACGTGGAAGTCACCACCACTGCTGGCAAGCACAGCGGCTTCAAGCTGACGTTCAAGCTGGACACCAGGTCGTCGCTGCACACGCTCTTCCTGATCGGGGGGGGCGCAAGCATTCCCCTGGTGCGCGTCGTGGTGATGGTCACCCTCACCGGGCAGCCCGAGGTGCTGATCGACGGGGTGATGACCCATCACGAGGTCGGGCCGGGGGCCGATCCTCACCACGCCACCCTGACGATCATCGGGGAGGATCTCAGCCGGGTGATGGACTACATCGACTTCTCCGGCATTCCTTACCCCGCCATGCCGGCCGAGGCCCGGGTGGCCCTCTCGCTGCTCAAGTACGCCGTCTTCGGCTGCCTACCCGTGGTGATCCCGAGCGTGCTTTTGGACGTCGACCTTCCGACGAGCCGGATTCCTCGTCAGCAGGGCACCGACCTGCAGTATGTGAGCTGCCTCGCCGAGCGCGTCGGCTACACCTTCTACGTCGAACCGGGGCCGGTCCCAATGACGTCCGTGGCCTACTGGGGTCCGGAGATCCGCATCGGGGTTCCCCAGCCGGCGCTCAACCTTGACATGGGCGCCCACACCAACGTCGAGGCCATGAGCTTCACGTTCGACAACACGGCGAAGGCGATGCCGTTCGTCTACATCCACGAGCCGATCACCAAGCTGCCGATCCCGATCCCGATCCCCAACGTCACTCCGCTCAGCCCCCCGCTCGGCGTCATCCCGCCCATCCCGAACCGGTTCGAGCAGATCACCGGGACCTCCAAGATGTCGGTGCTCCAGGCGACGGCGATCGGAATGGCCAAGGCGGCCAAATCCTCGGACGCCGTCTCAGCCACCGGCAGCCTGGAAGTGCTCCGGTACGGGCGCGTGCTCAAGGCCCGCCGCCTGGTGGGCGTGCGGGGCGCAGGATTCGCCTTCGACGGCCTCTATTTCGTCAAGAGCGTCACGCACAAGATCAAGCGAGGCGAGTACCACCAGGACTTCACGCTGGTCCGGAACGGGCTGGTCTCGACCATACCAAGGGTGGCTTCATGAGCGACTTTGCAGCACGAGTCCGCGGCGACCAGCAGCCGGGCGGCGGCATCGGCTGCCAGCAGTTCCTGGGCAAGTACCGGGGTACGGTGGTGAACAACATCGACCTGGAGCGCCGCAACCGCATCCAGGCCATCGTCCCGGACATCTCGAGCGTCATCCCCACCTCGTGGGCGGAGGCGTGCATGCCGCCGGGTCACGCGTACATACCGATGATCGGTGCCGGCGTCTGGATCGAGTTCGAGCAGGGCGATCCCGACTACCCGATCTGGAGCGGATCCATCGCCGGAAGCGCGATCGACGTACCGCTGGCCGCCAACCTCACGCCACCAGGAGTGCCGCAGACCACGATCGCCAGCTCGGTCACCCAGCACTCAATCACCGTGAGCGATTCACCAGCGACTGGGATCATGTTGAAGACGCCCGGGGTCACGATGATCTCGATGACCGACGGCGGCGGGATCATCATCACCAACGGTGCCGCCGCCATCTCGATGCAGGGGCCGGTGATCACCATTACCGGCACGATCGTGGTGCTGTAGATGCGCACCGACGTTGCCTTCCCATTCCGTTTCGACCACTACGGGCACACCGCGGCGCCCGAAACAGCGGCCGAGCACGTGCGGGAGCTGGTCGAGCAGCTCCTGTGGACTGCGCCCGGTGAGCGCGTGAATAGGCCCGACCTCGGCACTGGCGTGATGCAGCTTCTCTTCGCCCCGAACAGCCCAGAGCTGGCGTCGACCCTTCAGTTCACCGTCCAGGCTTCGCTTGAGCAGGTGCTCGGTGACCTCCTGCGGGTCGACGCCCTGTCCGTTCAGAGCGAGGACGCCATCCTCCATGTCGACATCATCTACACCCTGCGCGCCACGGGTGAGCAGGTGTCGGTGTCGCTCGACTCAGGCGGCCCGGGCGCATGAGCTACCTCGTCTGCTCGGGCGAGGAACGGCGCCGTGACGTACGCCACCACCAATCCAACGGCTTGGACTACCTCGAAGTCTCCGCGGACCAGCTGACACTGACCGTCACCTTCCTGGGCAAAGCGCCAGACGACATCGATGCCGAAAACGTGCAGATCGACGGTGGCCGGCGCGTGCGCGGCATTCGAGTGGTCGGTGTGAGGTTGAGCCGGGACGAAGACCCGGACCTCGACGATTGCATGCAGGTGACCGTTGACCGGCCGGGCGACTTCTCGACCTACACCTTGCGACTCGTCGACGCGTCGGCGCCGGAACGGCCGATGGCCGGCGTCGATCCGCGCTACGCCGCGCTCGGCTTCAGCTTCAAGGCGGGGTGTTCCAGCGACCTCGACTGCGCTGTCGCTCCGGACTGTAGGGCTGAGGCCCCACCCGAGCCGGACATCTCCTATCTCGCCAAGGACTACGCCAGCTTCCGCGCCCTGATCCTCGACCGTCTGACGCACGTGATGCCGGCATGGACCGAGCGGCATCCGCCGGATCTGGGCATCGCCGTCGTGGAACTGCTCGCCTACGTCGGCGACCACCTCTCCTACCAGCAGGATGCTGTGGCGACCGAGGCCTACCTGGACACGGCGCGCCGGCGGATCTCCGTTCGTCGGCACGCCCGATTGGTCGATTACGCCCTGCACGACGGCTGCAACGCCCGAGCCTGGGTCTGTGTGGAGGTCGACGAGGTGCTGTCGGTCAAGGCGAGTGAGATCTGCTTCGTCGCCGCGCCGGCCCAGACGCCCTTCCCGTCGGTCGCGCTGGATTGCGAGGCGCTCCGTGCCTTGCAGGCCGCAGGGAGCCCGGTGTTCGAGCTCGTTGGCGACAACCGGCCGTGCGTCGGGACCGATGAGGGTGGCGACTCCGACCTCCGCTTCGACCCGGACCACAACCAGATTTCGTTCTGGACCTGGGGCGACACGGAGTGCTGCCTGCCGATCGGGGCGACGGCTGCGACGCTGAAAGACAGATGGATCCAGACCAACGACGCCGGACACCACCACCGTCGCCGGGCCCTTTCGCTCCGTCCGGGCGACGTCCTTGTGTTCGAGGAGCGGATCGGGCCGGGCACGGGCAACGCGGCCGACGCCGACCCCGCGCACCGTCAGGCGGTTCGGCTCACGCACGTCTCGCAGGGCTCCGATCCGCTGTACGAGCAGCCGATCGTCGAGGTGACGTGGGGCCGCGAGGACGCGCTCGACTTTGCGCTCTGCATCTCCACCTTCGCCGGCGACGACTGCGCCCGGATCGACAACGTGAGTTTCGCGTGCGGGAACGTCGTGCTCGTCGACCACGGTGCCACCCTCGGTTGGTGCGCCGACGGCCAGGGTGACGCCCTCCCTCCCCGGACGGCCGTCGACCCCGGGCCGGCATGCGCCGGCCCCTGCGAACCGGCGGAGCGGGTTCCCGTTGCGAATGCCTACGAAGCCGTCGTGAGCTCCGGTCCGGTCAGCCAGGTCACCCCGTTCCCCGACCCCGCGCCGTTGGCCCGTCGCCAGGCCGAGGTGATCGCCGCGATCCCAGCGCGCGTGCGCGCCCGCCTGGCGCGGCTCGTGGAGAACGCACGCGGGGGAGCGCAGCTGGGGCCGCCCGATCGCGACGAGCTCGTCGCCCTGTTCGGGTCACGGGCCCTGTCCGACGCCGGCCTCCTGCGGGCGAAGGGCGCCCACGAAGAGTTCATTTCCTTGGAGCGCCTCAGCGCCCGAGCCGGTCATCTGCTCGGCGACAAGGAACGGCGCACCGTCGCACTCGCCGACCGGGCGCGCCACCGCGAGGTGCTAGGTCCCGTCGTGGCCGAGGAGCTCATCGAGATGTGGGGCGAGCGCTACGACGTCGGCCGAGGCCTGGGCGGGGCCGCGCTGCACGGTCCGGCGCGGGGCGTGCTCCAGCAGGACCCCCGAGCGGCGCTTCCGGCCATCTCCGTCGACGAGGCCCCCGTCCCCGACCCAGAACCCTCGCGGCCGTACCTGTACCCTGGCGCCGACGAGGGTCCGAGCTGGTGCTGGGAACCGCGACGCGACCTGCTCCACAGTGGTCCCGGCGACCGCAACTTCGTGGGTGAGACCGACGACGACGCTGCCCTGCACCTGCGCTTCGGTCCCGGCGTTCGCGAGATCCCGATCGGCGCGCCTATGACAGCGTACTACCGCGTCGGCAACGGTCGGGCCGGAAACGTCGGGCGGGAATCGATTTCACGGATCGTCCTGCGAACGCCCCCCGAGGCTGTGGACCGACGGGCTGTGGTCCGACGGGTTCGCAACCCCCTCCCGGCCACCGGTGGTACGGACCCGCAGTCGGTGGTCGTCGCCCGTCTGGCCGCGCCGACAGCCTTCCGTCGGGTGCGCGAGCGGGCCATCACCGCCGCGGATTACGCCGAGCTCGCCGGCCAGTTCCACGACGTTCAGAGCGCCGCCGCTCGGCTGCGCTGGAACGGCAGTTGGTACGAGGCCAACGTAGGGCTCGACGTGCTCTCCGCGGCGCTCGCTTCTGCTTCCGTACCGGCCGAGGTCGACGCACGGCTGCAGCTCGTCCGCCGGCTCGGTCATGACCTCCGGGTGGCGACGGCCGTTCCTGTCGGACTCGACGTTGCCCTGACTTTCTGCGTGGCGGCCGGCCATCGCGCCGCGGCTGCGCGCGACGCTCTGGCCGAGGCGCTCTCCAACCGCACCCTTGCCGGGGGTCGGCGCGGATTCTTCCATCCGGACCTCCTCAGCTTCGGCGACGACATCCGTTTGAGCGCGCTAGTGGCCGCCGCCCAGGCGGTGCCGGGCATCGAGCTCGTGAAGGTGACGCGGCTCGGGCGCTTCCCGTCGCCCGGCCCCCCGCCCGCCGACGGGGTGCTCGCCTTCGGTCCCCTCGAGATCCCCGAGCTGGCCAACGACCCCAACGACCCGACCCGTGGACGGCTCCAGCTCGATCCGGTCGGTGGGCGATGAACAGCACCTGCGGATGCTGCGAAGGCACGCACGTGGTCGGCCCACAGAGCGTCGAGAACCCCCCTGGATTGGACGCGCTCGCATATCGGGTCGGCACGCACGGAACCTTCCTGGAGACGATGCTGGCTCGGCTGACGAGCCACGAGCTGCCGGGCGGAGGGCGCGGGCGGCGGCCACTCCAGGCGCTCACCGCGCGTACCCCGGATGACCCGGCCATCGCCATGCTCGACGCGTGGGCGACGGTTGCCGATGTGCTGACCTTTTACCAGGAGAGAATTGCCAACGAGGGCTTCCTGCGGACCGCGGTCGAGCGGCGTTCGCTGGTGGAGATCGGCCGTCTCCTGGGCTACGAGCTGCGCCCGGCCATCTCCTCCACCGCCTACTTGGCCTTCACGATCGCCGACGACCCGACGAGCGCGAAAGGGGTGCCGATCCCGAAGGCCACGCGAGCGCAGAGCCTGGCGCCGGCGGGCGGCCTTCCTGCGAGCTTCGAGACCGCCGAGGACCTGTTCGCCCGGCCGGACTGGAACACGCTTCTCCCCCGCACAGAGCAGCCGCAGCGGATCGACCGCGTACGCGCCAACTTCATGCCGGCGGTGGTGCTCGAAGGGCCGGTGACCACGCTCGCCGCAGGTGACCTGCTGCTGTTCGAGTTCGGCGACATTCAAGGCGAGCAAGTGGTATGCCGCATCGACTCGGTGACCATCAGCCAGGACCGAAGGCGCACCACCGTGACCCCCGGGCTGACGATCATCGAGCGATGCTTGCGGCTTGCAGATCTGCTTGACGAGCAGGTGAAGAAGGCTGTGGGCATTGAGGAATTAAGGGCGACGGCCGCCTTCGTCGGACTTATTGCGGGGAGCCTACGCGCCGGCGGGAGGGGTGGGGCCGACCCAGGTAGCATAGAGGTAAAGGCGAACAGTGACGCTCAACAAATAACGGACCGCGTAACGGCCTTATTGATCGCTGACGACCCGGTCCGGGTGTGGGCCGGCGAGGTCTTGCGAATCGTTTTTATATCCGGGCTCGGTGATCGGCGAGCTGCCGTACCGCCGCCGCCCGACACAAAGCCGTCGACCGACCCGATCGAATCGGCGCTCGCTGCGCTCACCGTTCCGCTCGCCAAGCCGCCGAGCATCCCACCCGCTACATCGGCTCAGTTCGCCCGGGACTCGCGTACGCTGTTCGCCGCCGGGAGTGATCTGCCCGCGCAGCTGCTGACGGCACAGCGCCCAGAGCTGGCAGGGACACTCCACCAAGCCTTGAGCAACGCGAGCCTGGCGGTGTCGGCGCCCCTGAAGGCTCTCTACGGTCTGACGAAGCACGCCCAACCGTTCGGGGCGACCGCACCCCTGGCTCCGAAGTTCAGCGACTCGAAACTTGCCGGCTCCGTGGAATGGCTGATCGGTGGCACCACAGACGACGAAGGGCTGAGCACCGACGGCGACCCCCCGCATACGTCCAGCCTTGTCGCGCTCGATAGCCTGTACCCGTCGGCCTACCCCGGATCCTGGGTGGTCGTCGAGCGCCTGCACATCGGCCGGGACTTCACGGGCATGGTCTTGGTCCCCCGCCAGGTCGCCGGTACGGTCAAGCTGGGTGCCGCCGCTTACCACATGGCGGGCAGCGTGACACAGCTCGACCTCAGGGAGGGCTGGCTCGATACCGGCGACGTTGACATCCTGGACGCGAACCTAGGGTTCGTCCGTCGCGCGACGATCCATCTCGGCGCCGAGCGCCTGACGCTGGCGCAGGAGACGATCCCGACCGACATCGCCGGCAAGACCATCACCCTCGACGGGGTGAAGGACGGGCTCCAGTCGGGCCGGCGCCTGATCGTCACGGGCGAACGCACAGACGTCCCGGGCGTCAAGGGGATCCGGAGCGGCGAGCTCGTCATGCTGGCCAGCACGGAGCACGCCGTCGACACGACCCTTCCCGGCGACAAGGTGCACACGGTCCTGCATCTCACGACCGACCTGAGCTACCACTACCTGCGCTCGACCGTGAGGGTGTGGGGCAACGTTGCCAAGGCCACCCATGGGGAGATCCACGGCGAGGTCCTGGGCGGCGGTGACCCGACGCAGCCGGTGCAGACCTTCCGGCTAAGTCTGGGCCCGCTGACCAACCTTCCCGCCGTCAACCGGACCGGCGCCCGGGACACGCTCGAGGTGCGTGTCGACGGCGTCGCCTGGCATGAGACCGACGACCTCATGTCGGTGCTCCCCGGCGACCGGAAGTTCCTGGTGCAGACCGACGACGACGGCACGACCCGGACCGTCTTCGGGGCCGCCGCACCGCTGCCTTCGGGGCCGGACAACGTGCGCGCCGTCTACCGGGTCGGATCGGGCAGCGGCGGCAACATCGAGGCCGAGAAGATCACCCAGCTCCTCACCCGCCCGCTGGGCGTGCGGGACGTGATCAATCCACTGGCGGCAACGGGGGGCGCGGACCGCGAGGGCATTGCGTCCGTTCGGCGCAGCCTGCCGATTCAGGTGATGGCGCTCGACCGCCTGGTCGGGGTCCGCGACTACGCCGACTTCGCTCGCGCCCGGGCGGGGATCGGCAAGGCGAGCGCCACACGGATCAAGCACTCCCGAGTCGTCCACGTCACGGTCACAGGCGTGGATGACGGCCCGCTCCTGGAGAACTCCGACCTGTTCACCGCGCTTCGCGAGTCACTTCTCTCCCTCGGCGACCCCAACCTGCCGCTGGTCGTCGCCGTGCGCAGGTTGCGCCTGATCGTGCTGGTCGCGAGCATCCGCGTACAGCCCGATTACGCATGGCCAGAGGTCGAACCCCGCCTGCGGGCTTCGCTGCTCCACGCCTTCGGGTTCGAACGACGAGAGTTGGGCGAGGCTGTCGTGCTGAGCAAGGTGATCGCCGCGGCGCAGAGCGTACGGGGCGTGGAATCGGTCGACATCGACGGCACGGCGCTCGCGCCCGAGGAGATCACGCCCGCCGGCATCAAGGCGCTCGCCGAGGGCCTCGCCGGCGCGCCGCCCGATCGCCTGCTGGTCGCATCGGCGGGCCGTGCCGACGACGGCTCGACGCTGCTCGCCGCTGAGCTCGCGGTTTTGTCCCCCCGTGTCCCCGACACGCTGGTCCTCCGAGAGGTCCCCGCATGACGTCACGGCCGGACCGTCTCTACGACCTGCTGCCGGCCGTCTACCGGTTGCGCGACGCCCAGCACGGCGAGCCGCTGCGGGCGCTCCTGCAGGTGATCGCCGAGCAAGTCGGCGTCGTGCAGGACGACATCGACCGGCTCTATGCGAACTGGTTCATCGAGACCTGCGACGACTGGGTAGTCCCCTATATCGGTGACCTCGTCGGCGAACCGCCGGCCGTCGCGCTGGGCGACCTCGGGTCGCTCGCACTTGCCGAGAACCACCGTCGGCTCCGTGCGGCGTCGCCGCGTCGCCAGGTCGCGGGCGCCATCGGCCGTCGACGACGCAAGGGCACCCCCGCGGTGCTCGAGGAGCTGACCACGGACCTCAGCGGCTGGCCGGCGCGAGTGGTCGAGTCCTTCCGGCTGCTGCGGGTTCACATGGCGGTCAACCACCCCCACCTCGGCCGAGGCCGGACGGTCGACTTCTCTGACATGGCTGCGCTCGACCGCCTGGGAGGCCCGTTCGACGCCGTGGCGCGGACCCTCGATGTCGCCGAGATCAGTTCCCACCACACCCGGTCGCGCTGGAACATCCCGGCGGTGGCGGTTTTCGCCTGGCGGTTGCGGCCACTGTCGCGCACCCAGGCGGAGGCGTACTGCATCGACCGCGCACGCCAGCGCTACACCTTCAGCGTGCTCGGCAACGACGCCCCGTTGATGATCGGCCCCCTGCCCGAGCCCGACGTGACCCACATCGCCGAGGAGGCGAACCTGCCCGGGTTCATCACCCGCCGGGCGCTACACGGGCGCGCCCCGGAGATCTATGGCCCGGGTCGAAGCCTGCGCATTTGGCGCGACTCCCTCGCCGGCCCTGTCCCGGTGCACGACATCGTGGCCGCCGACCTCAGTCGATGGGCCTATCACCCACGTTTCCACGAGGTCGCCGTCGATCCGGAGCTCGGGCGGATCGCGTTCTCGACGCGCAACGAGCCTGAACGTGGTGTGTGGGTCTCGTTCAACGAGGGCTTTCCCGACGAGATGGGCGGCGGCGAGTACCCACGCCAGCCAACCCCGCGAGGCCAGCGCGCGTACTACTCCGTCGGCCAGGGAGGTCACCACGCGAAGGTCATGGACGCCGTCGCCGCGTTCCAAGCCGACAGCGCAGCGGGGCGCACGGCACAGGGTGCGCTGATCGAGATCATCGACGGGGAGGTGTACCAGGAGCGGATCGAGATCGAGCTGGCTCCGGGGGACCGGCTGGAGCTGCGAGCGGCCGACGGCGTCCGGCCCGTCATCCGCCTGCTCGACCTCTACGCCAACCGGCCCGACCAGATGCGGGTGCGCGGGATCCCGGAGCGCGAAGCTTCGCACGGCCCGTGTGACCCAGCGCCGTCCCGGCTCGTGCTTGACGGTCTGTTGATCACCGGCCGGAGCGTCCAGGTCGTCGGCGCAGTCGGTGAGGTCGTCGTACGCCACTGCACACTGGTCCCCGGGTGGTCCTTGGACCACGACTGCCAGCCTGCCCATGGATCAGAGGCGAGCATCCACCTCGACGACACCACGAGCCGCTTGCAGGTGGAGCGGAGCATCGTCGGCTCGATTCTCGTCGACCTGAGCGAGGTCACGGAGGAGCCGCTCCAGATCGGCCTTACCGACAGCATCCTTGATGCCACCGGTACGGAGAGCGACGCCCTGAGCGCACCGGAGGGCCGGCACGCCCACGCGCTCCTGACAGCCGCCCGCACGACGATCTTCGGGAGGGTGCTGACCCACGCCGTGGTGCTGGCCGAGAACACGATCTTCGCCGGCGAAGTGCGGGTCGCCCGTCGCCAGCTCGGGTGCCTCCGGTACTGCAGCGTCCCCGCCGGTTCACGCACACCACGGCGCCATCGCTGCCAGCCGGACCTCGTGGAGGCCGCCGCCGTCCGCCTCGCAGAGGCCACGGGGCTCCTGGCCGCCGGGAAGGACACTCTGATTGCCGGCGAGATCCTCCGCGTCGAGCCCCAGTTCGACAGCACCCGCTACGGAACCCCAACGTATGCCCGGCTGGCCTTCGTGAGCGCGACCGAGATAATGCGCGGCGCTGACGACGGGGGCGAGGTCGGCGCCTACCACGACCTTTTTCAACCCCAGCGGGAGGACGCGGTTCGCGGCGCGCTGGAAGAGTTCACGCCGGCGGGAATGACCGCCGGGATCCTGTTCGCCACTTAGGAGCCCCATGCACGGAGACTTCTCCAGCGTCACATTCGACAGCCTCGACCGGTTCAGCGCAGTGGTCGCTTTGCAGGGCAGGATCAGCGTGGAGGCCGACCAGAACGAGCAGACCGCGATCGTCCAGCACTACCTGCGCACGCTGGTGACGGACCTCCTGGGAGCGCATGCGTGGCCGACGGAGAATGCCGGGTTCGACATCACCCCGGTTCCGGCGGCCGATGTGGGTCTGAAGATCAGCAAGGGCCGATGCTATGTCGACGGAATGCTGGTCGAGAATCCCGGCGAGGTGTCCTTTTTCGACCAACCCGACGCCCGGTTCGCGCCGTCGCAGCACGCGCTACCCAAGACGTTCCCCTACTTCGCCTACCTCGAGGTCTGTGAGCGGCTGGTTACGTTCGTCGAGCAGCCGTCAATCCGGGACGTAGCGCTGGGCGTCGGGGGCCCCGACTCCTCGGCGCGGTCCAAGGTCGTTTGGCAGGTGCGGTACAAGGATCAATTGCCGGGCGACGTTCCCACGGATGTCGATGGCGCCCTGGGCTGGTGGGCCGACAACGTCGCCCCGGCCCTCCTGGATGAACGGTCAGGGCAGCTGACGGCCGCCGTTTCCGCCGGCAAGGAGGACGAGCTCTGCGCCCTCGCCCCCGATGCCGGGTTCCGGGGCATCGAGAACCAGCTCTACCGCGTGGAGATCCACGAGAGTGGTCGGCTGAACGGAGACGGTGGCGCGCCGATGCCGTCGTTCAAGTGGTCGCGCGACAACGGGTCGGTCGTCTTTCCGGTCACCGGGGCACCCGGGGAACCGATCCTCGCGCTGGCCAACCTTGGCCGCGACGACCGCTACGCCCTGGATGTTGGCGACCGGGTAGAGCTCGTCGACGACGCCAGCGCCCTCAACCGGGAGCCCCTTGCATTGCGGAAGGTCATGGCCGTCGATCCAGTCAAGCTTCTCGTGACGCTGGATGCGGCGCCGGAGCGCGTCTTCGGCTCCAATCCCGAGCGGCACCCGTTCATCCGCCGATGGGATCACCAGCCACCGCTCACGTCAGACGGGGCCGGGCATGCGATCAGGTTCACCGTGGGGCCAGTCACTTTGGAAGACGGAATCGTCGTGGTCTTTTCCCCAGGGAACTATCGCACCGGCGATTACTGGGTGTTCCCGGCCCGCGTAGAGACCGGCAGTATCGAATGGCCGATGAAGGACGGCAAGGCCTTACCGCGGCTACCCGACGGGGTGCAACGCAGCTATGTGCCGCTCGCTCTCGTCCAGAGTCAGTCGACCCGGCTGGATCTCCGTGCGCCGAAGTTCTCTCCGCGATCGACAGGTCCCTGAGATCGCAAGCATGGGAGAGTGAGTCATGGGTACCTCGTCGGAACCTCTTTTCGAGCCGCCCACGGTCACCCTGTCCTCCGCAGAGAGTTGGTGCGCTCGGTCGAGCCGCCGGGAGATTCATGTACCCGGGCAAATCGACGGGCTTCTGGGATCGGATCGGGTCCGTCCTCGGAGGGGAGGACGACCGAGTGGCCGTCCGAGCTTGCCGGCTCTCCCATCACCGGCCGGCGCGACGAGTTCAGCGCACAATCATCAGCGGCGGGGGACCAACTCAGGAGTCCGGACGCACGGAGGGAGCTTAACCGGTCCGGGCGCTCGATCGTCGGGTCGGAGCAGCCCGCAGGGCTCGCCGGCACCGCTGCGCGGATAGACGTCTCGGTGCTGGCCGGCGTGCCAGAGCCACCTCCGCGGCTCCTGTTGAGTGCGCGTGCGCGTGCTCGTGGGTCTGCGGCCGCGTCGTTGCGCTGACCTGCTCGTTTCTCGTGACGGTGGACAAGCACCACAGCGATGCCCCGTAGCGGTGTACTGTAACTGGGCACTTCTGTGGCGTCCTTTCGGTCCATAGGGGTGCGCTGTACAGCGACCATTGTCACGAGGATTCGAACATGAGATGGTCTCCGACCAGCACAAACACTGGGGCTATAGCTCAGTCGGTTAGAGCGCACCCCTGATAAGGGTGAGGTCGCTGGTTCGATTCCAGCTAGCCCCACGGCGTCATCGGAGGACCCGGTGAGCGCCATTCGCCGGGCCGCGCTGGCGCTGGTGCTGGCCGGTCTGGCCGCCGCCGGCGTGCGTTTCCGCCGGGGTGGGCCGGTGCCGCTCCAGCAGGGTGGCTGGCGAGAGCTGTCCCGACCGGAGTTGAAGTAGCGCCCATGCGGGCCGTGGTGGTGGGCGCCGGCGCGGTGGGCGTGCGCGCCGCGCGGCACCTCCTTTTCCTGGGCGACGTGGAGGCCCTGGTGGTGATCGACCCTCGCGCCCGCCGGCTCGAGGCCGTGGTCGAGTCGCTCGGGCCCCCGGCCACCGCCGGCACCAATGCAGCCGGCGCCTTCGACGGCGCCGACGTCGTCGTGCTCTGCGCGCCCACCGGTCACCAGGAGGCGGCGGAGTCCGCCCTCGAGCGCGGCGCCTCGGTGGTCTCCGTCGCCGACGACGTGGCGACGGTGCGCTCTCTGCTCAGCCTCGATCCGGAGGCCAGGGAGCGCGGCCGCCACGTGGTGGTGGGCGCCGGCTTCGCCCCCGGGCTGTCGTGCCTGCTGGCGGCTCACGCGGCGCGCAGCTTCGAAGCGGTCGAGGAGATCCACGTGGCCAAGGTGGGCACGGGCGGGCCGGCCTGCGCCCAACAGCACCACCGGGCGGTGCGGGGCCCGGCCGTCGAGAGCAGGGGGGGAGTGTGGCAGCAGCGCCGGGGCGGGTCAGGCCGGGCGCTCATCTGGTTCCCCGACCCGATCTGCGGTGTCGACTGCTATCGCGCCGCCCTGGCCGATCCTGTCCTGTTGGCGCTGGCGTTCCCAGGCGCGGAGCGGGTGTCGGCCCGGGTCGGCGCCAGCCGTCGCGACCGCCTCACCGCCCGTCTGCCCATGATGCGCCGCCCCCATCCCGAAGGGGCCCTCGGCGCCATCCGGGTCGAGGTGCGGGGCCGCCAGGGCGTGGTCCACCACGACCGTGTGCTCGGCGCCGTCGACCGCCCGGCTGCGGCCGCCGGCGCGGTGGCCGCGGTGGCGGCTCGATGGGCCGTCGACGGTCGGCTCGTGCGCCCGGGCGCCGCCGGTCTGGCCACCCTGGCCGAGCCGGGACCGTTCCTCGCCGCCCTGGCCGAACGGGGGGTCAAGGCCGCGGTGTTCGAGGGGGCCGGCGCCACCTCCAGTACGCCGGTCGTCACCATCAGCGAGGAGTAGCCGGTGAGAGTGGGCGATTCGCGGTCACGGGCGGACACGGATTTCCGGACTCGGGCCTCAGCGCACCAGGCGTGACATGCGCCGGTCGGCCAGGATCTTGGCTCCAGTTTGGCACGCCGGGCAGTATGTGACCTCGTAGGACTCGTACGACACCCGGCGTAGGTCGTCGCCGCACACCGGGCAGCGCTGGCCATGGCGACCGTGGACGATCCAATGGTCGCCGACCTTGGTGGGCAGGCCGCCGGTGCGACGCCGCTCGACTTCGAGGCCATCGGTGAGCACGGCCCGCACGCCGTCGAGGAGAGCCTGGCGCTCCTCCGGTTTCAGCGACGTCAACGATGCGTAGGGCGACAGACGAGCGCGGTGCAGGCTGTCGTCGGCGTAGCCCCGGCCGATGCCGGCGACGGTCGACTGGTTGCGCAGCACGGTGTGGATGCGCCGGCCGTCGGTGCCGTGCAGGACGAAGTCGGCGAAGTGGTCCGAGAACGGTTCCAGCCCCAATCGGGCCAGGGGGCCGTCGTCGCCCTCGGCCAAGGCCCACCACCCGGCCTTGCGCTCGGTGCCGAACTCCTTGACCAGCACCGACGGGTGGTCGGCGAAGCGGAACCGCACCACGCCGAACTTGGGCCGGGTGGCCTTGGGCGGGTTCTCCACGTCGACCCGACCGCCTTGCGACAGATGGACCAACACCCGGGGGCCGCCCAGGTCGATTACCAGGTACTTGCCCCGCCGGCCCACGCCGGCCACGGTGCGCCCGGCCAGGCTCTCCGGCGTCGGGTCGAACGTCTTGAGGCCGGAGAAGTTGAGCGGCGTGGCCCCCTCGAAGGTGGCGCCGGCGGCCACGTCGTCCAGCCGTTCGGCCAGGGCCTGCATCTCCGGCATCTCGGGCACAGGCCAAAGCGTAGGCCAGCGCCGGGCCTACGGCGCCGAGGCGGCCTCGGCCGGGATCTGGCCGTTCCGGGCGGCGCTCTGGCGTTCCAGCTCGGCGTTGAGCTCCCCCCCGAGGACCACGGCCAAGGCGGTGAGGTACAACCACAGCAGCAGGACGATCACGCCGGCCAGCGATCCGTACGTCTCGGCATACTTGCCGAAGCTGGACACGTAGAACGAGAAGCCCAGGGAGGCCACCAGCCAGATGGCGGCGGCCACGATCCCGCCCGGGCTGACCCATACCAACTTCGGGCTCGCCCGGTTGGGAGCCAGGTAGTAGATGGTGGCGAACAGGCCGACGATGGCCATGAGGCCCAGCGCCCAGCGCAGCAGCGTCCACAGCACCACGAAGGCGCTGCCGAAGGGCAGGTTGTCCCTGAGCGCCTCGCCCAGCGGCGCCCCGAAGACGATCAACGCGGTGGCCAGGCCGCCGAGGACGAGCATGGCCACCAGCAGTTCGAAGGCCACCAACCGCTTCTTCACGAACGTGCGGTCCGCCTCCACGTCGTAGGCCACGTCGAGACCCATCTGGAGGCCCACCATGCCCGCTGACGCG
>JBBSIS010000037.1:0-20957 GCA_038231955.1 Acidimicrobiales bacterium | reverse complement strand
TGCGCACGGTTTGGACGCCGGGAACGACGAGGGTGCCCTTCCCGGTGATGATCTTGAACCCCAGGCTCTCCTGGACGGCGTCGCTGGGGGTAGTGGCTCGCAGCCCCGAAATGATGAGGGCCTCGTTCGGCTCCGCCACCCTCCAGCACGCCTTGAACAGGACGACGGCGAGCACGACGAGGACGGCGAGGCCGATCAGGACAGTCATACGGGGAACCTCCGAGGTGAGAGCTACATGCGGGCGACGACCACCGTGCGGGGCGGGAAGTACTCGACCACCACGATGCGGCTACCGGTGGCCATGGTCTCGTCCGCATCCGATGCGTAGGCGTGGAACGCCTCGCTCCCGCCGCGAACGGCGACCATGACCTCGCCGATCTGTCCCGGACCGATCGTCCCGGTGACCCGGCCGATCTTTCCGACCATCTGATGGTCCGGCACCGACCCTCCTGTGCAGCGTGGGCGCAAAGGCAGTCTCCCACTGTCCCTGATGTCGTGCCCTATCAGGAGTGAGTTGTAGCGTCGCCGGGAATGAAGGACGACGCCCTGCTCGACGTGCTCTCCGAGGCGGCCACCGCCGTCCGAGCCGCCCTCGACGACCTCGACGACTGGGGCCCGGCCGGCACCCGGCCGGGCCAGTACCGCTCCGACCTGGTCGCCGACCAGGCCGCGCTGCCGATCTTGCGGGGGGCCGGCCTGGGGGTGCTCAGCGAGGAGACCGGTACCCACGACACCGATCGCGAGATCGTCGTCGCCCTCGATCCCGTGGACGGTTCCACCAACGCGGCGCGGGGCCTCCCCTGGTTCGCCACCAGCCTGTGCGCCGTCGACGCGGCCGGGGCGCGGGTGGCCCTGGTCGTCAACCAGGCCACCGGCGAGCGTTTCGAGGCCGTCCGGGGCGGGGGAGCGCTGCGCAACGGGCGGCCCACCGGCCCCACGGGCTGCACCGCGCTTTCCAACGCCGTGCTGGGGCTCACCGGGTACCCGCCGGCGGATTTCGGGTGGCGTCAGATGCGTTCGCTGGGCGCCGCCGCCCTCGATCTGTGCGCCGTCGCCTGCGGCCACCTCGACGCGTACATCGACTGCAGCAACCACGCCCACAGCCCGTGGGACTACCTGGGCGGCATGCTGGTCTGCCAGGAGGCGGGTGCCTCGGTCACCGAGGCGGCGGGACGGGATCTGGTCACCCTGGGCTGGGCCGACCGGCGGGTGCCCGTCGCCGCCGCCACCCCGGGGCTGCTGGCCCAGGCCCTGGCCGCCCGGGGCACCTTTCCAATCCCGGTCCCGGCCTCGTAGGCCGGTTGGCATACCGGGTCCAAGCCGTGCTGTTGGCCGGCTACGAGCGGCTACCGGCGGCGGCCAAGCTGTTCGTGGTCCGCCGGGCCACCCCGTCCTTCCACATGGGCGCCATCTGCGTGGTCTCACGCGCCGACGGCTTCCTGCTACTCGTCCGCCAGTCCTATCGGCGGGACGGCTGGGGGTTCCCGGGCGGGCTGCTCCGCCGCCGGGAGGAGCCGGCCGACGCCGCCCGCCGGGAGCTCCAGGAGGAGGTCGGCGTCGACGTCGACCTCGACGGCCAGCCGGTCGTGGTCATCGATCCCGAGATGCGCCGGGTCGACGTGGTCTTCAGGGCCCATCTGGCCGCCGGATCGCCCGACCCGGGGAAGAGCCGGCATTCGGCCGAGATCGCGGACGTCGGCTGGTTCCCGCCCGACGGGCTGCCCCCCCTGCTCCCGGAAGCGACCGCCGCCCTGGCCCAGCTCCGCCAACGCCAGGCTCCGACGTGACGCGCCACTTCGGCTGCCCGGGGCAGGGGAGGCCCGGTAGCCTTGCCGAGCGTCGGGCGTTTAGCTCAGCAGGTTAGAGCACTGCCCTTACAAGGCAGCGGTCGAGGGTTCGAGTCCCTCAGCGCCCACCGCGTGGGATTTGACAGCGCCGTCGGCGGCAAAGGCCTGACCTCGGATATCCGCCGACGGGACTGTCGCTTCCTTGACTCATTACCCAGGCATCGTGGGCTATTCTTCAATCTTCGGGAAGAGGCGCACGAGAGAGGCTCTACGAATGGCAAAGACGCTCATCGTCCAGTTGACCTGTGATCGATGCAAAGTGGAAACCGGCGAAACGGTGGAGGGGAGCGAAACCACCACGTTCGGATACGACGGCTATAGCTATTCTTTAGACTTGTGCAAGCCGCACGCCGCCGACTTCCACAACAGCCTGCAGGGCCTGATCACCTGGTCGAGTGACCGCAGCCGGCTGGCCGGGGGCCGGCGTCCTCGGGCCAACGCCACCGATGGCGCCGCGACCGCCGATGGCGGCAGCGCCCGTCGGTCGACCGGCGATCGCGAGCGGCTCAAGGCAATTCGCAAGTGGGCCCGGAAGAACGGTCATCCCAACCTGGGCGACCGAGGACGCATTCCCTACGCTGTCACCGAGGAGTACGACGCAGCCATGAAGTAGGCGCACGGGCTCACCCTCCCTCCGTCGCTCAGCCGCCGGGGGCCGGCGATGGCAGGCCGATCAGGCGGCGGAGCGGGGAATGGCCCGACGGCGGGCACCAACGGCCGGGCGCAGTTCGAGGTTCCGGGGTACCTGCAGCTCGAGGTCGACGATCTCGGCAGAAGCACCGGCATGCTGGTCGGAGCGGGCCCGCTGCTCGGCCTGATACGCCAGCGTGGCCACGTAGAGCAGGAACGAGTCGACCATGAACAGGTGGACGACGAGAAGGGATCGGGACATCGCCAACGCGCCGGCCACGCCGGTCGTGACCATGACCACGAGCAGGCCGCCGCCAATGCGTCGCCGACGTTGCACCGCCTGCGAATGCCGACGGGGCGGGGCAAGGGTCGGGTCGGGAGCGGGTAGGGACGAACGACCGAAACTGACCTCGAAAGCTTCGCGACGGGAGCGCTGGGACCGGACCGCCGGGGGTACGAGGACTGTAGCCCAGATGACGATCAGGAGAACGACGACAGCCACCGCTACCGGTCCTCCCGTCGGATTGTTGCCCAATCCCCTTCGACCTTGGGCATGCCCCCAGCCTAGAGCACTGTGTCGACTGACTCCAGTGACGGTGCCCCTAGCTCCTTGCCCCGCTCCGCGGGCTTACCTGACCGGTGCGCAGGTGCAGTTGTCGGTGGCCATGTTGCAGCCGTCGCAGGCGACGCGACCTTCATGGTTGTCGACGTGGACACCCTTGCCGCACAGTGCGCAGATTCCCTTGGCGATGATGTCGCTGAGCTTGGTCACTCGGGTGGCTCCATTCTTTGCGTCTCGACCGGTGGCAGACTGTAGTGCCGCAAGGGACGTTCGGGGAAGCCACGTTGGCGCGGGACAGAAGTCCGCCACCGCGGGGATCCGTCGGTTCCGCGGCTCGAAGAGGAAGTAGCGTTTCAACGTGTTCGTGCCCGATCGGAGCCTCGTCGGCGGCAGAGCCGCGCATGTCGCCGGGCGAGGCGCCGCGCTGCTGGTCCGTTGGGTCGTGACCGTTGCCGTCGCCGGTGGTTTCCTTGCCCTCGGTGCCGCGCTGCTCTTGGCCCAGGGCCGCAACTTTTTCACCGCCGGCCGGGCCGGCTCCGACGTGGCCAAGATCGAGCTCGCCCCGCTGGCGACCCGCTCGGTGCTCTACGCCGCCGACGGCAGTGTCTTGCAGTACCTCCACGGTGAGGAGAACCGGCTCCCGGTGCCCATCGACAAGGTGCCCCCTCACGTTCTCAAGGCCGTGCTCGACGCCGAGGACGAGCGCTTCTACGAGCACGGGCCCATCGACCTGCGGGCCATGACCCGGGCCATGGTCTCCAACCTCGAGGCCGGCCAGATCACCGAGGGCGGCTCGACCATCACCCAGCAGCTGGTCAAGACGGCCCTGTTGAACCCGAGCCAGAACGTCAACCGAAAGCTGCAGGAAGCGTCACTCGCCATTCGCCTCGAACGGCAGATGACCAAGACTGAGATCCTCGAGCGCTACCTCAACACCGTGTACTTCGGCAATGGCGCCTACGGATTGCAGGCTGCCGCCGAGCGCTACTACCAGACCGACGTCGAAAAGCTCACCATGGGCCAGGCCGTCCTCCTGGCCGGGCTGATCCGGAACCCGGTGGGAGCCGACCCCTTCGGCAACCCGGAGGCGGCCCGTGGACGGCGAGACGTCATCATCGACCGCATGGAGCTGCTGGGCGACGTCACGCCCGACCAGGCCGTGGAGCTGAAGGCCGAGCCCCTGCCCGCACCCCAGCCGGCCGAGGACGTCACCGGGACCAACTACTTCACCCGCCATGTGGTCGACCAGCTCCTGACCGACTCCAAATACCTGGGCGGCACCGACGCCGAGCGCAACCGGCTGGTCTTCCGGGGAGGCATCAGCATCCACACCACGATCCTCCCGTCGGCGCAGACACAGGCCGAGCAGTCAGTTGCCGCCACGCTGCCCGCCGACCGCGGCGAGTTCAACGCCGCCCTGGTCTCGGTCGAGCCGGGTACCGGCGCGGTGCGGGCCGCGGTGAGCGGGCTGAACTTTGCCGACCACAAGATCGACCTCGTCACCGGCGAAGGCCGTCAGGTGGGTTCGTCGATGAAGATGTTCACCCTCATGGCCGCCCTCGAGTCGGGCGACATCCCCCCCGACACCATCCTCGGCTCGGCCCCCTGCGTCATCCCCGACCCCAACAGCGTCGAGAAGATCTGGGATCCGAGCAACGTCGAGGGGGAGTTCCCCGGCGTCCTCACCCTGACAGAGGCCACCGTCCAGTCGGTCAACTGTGCCTACGCCCGGCTCATCAAGCTGGTGGGCCCCGAGAAGGTGGTCGACGTGGCCCGACGCATGGGGATCAAGAACGCCAACCTGAAGCCCTACTTCTCCCTGACTCTCGGGGCCGTCGAAATCCAGCCGCTGGAGATGGCTGCGGCCTACGCCACCCTGGCCAACGACGGCGAGTACCACGAGCCCTACTTCATCGATCGCATCGAGGACCGGGACGGGAAGGTGCTCTTCAAGCAGTCCACCAAGCCTGAGCGGGCCACGTCGGTGGCCAACACCCGCACGGTGACCCAGACCCTGACCCAGGTCGTGCAGCGCGGCACCGGCGTGGCCGCCCAGGTGCCCGGGTGGCAGGTGGCCGGGAAGACGGGCTCGACCGACCTCAACCAGGACGCCTGGTTCGTGGGGGTGACGCCCAAGCTGGCCACCGCGGTGTGGATGGGTTCGCCGGCCGGCAAAGTGTCCATGTACAACGTCGGCGACTTCCCGAAGGTCTACGGCGGTACCTACCCGGCCCTGATCTTCAGCGCCTACATGAAACAGTTCCTGGCCGGCCAGCCCGTGGTGAACTTCGCCCTGCCCGACCGGGTGCCCAACGAACGGGCGCCGAAGTACCTCAGTCTCGAGGCTGAGCTGAACCCCGCCCTGAGCCGCCAGTCGACCCGGCAACAGCAGGTGTCGTCGGGGAACGACGACACACCGGTCCGGACGTCGCCATCGCAGTCCTCACCCTCCGGCGCGGCGCCGCCGTCACCTTCCTCGCCGTCGCTCAGGACGCCCGCCCCCGAGCCCCCCCCCACCCCCCCGATACCGGTCATACCCGCGCCGGTCATCCCCGATGTCACCGTCCCGTCCCGGGTCACTGTCCCCGACGAGCCGCGCGACACCACTCCCCCCACCCGCCGCAATCGTGGCGTGCCGTGAGCGAGCGCGGCGGCGCCGCAGGGAGCGCAGCCCCATGAGCCCCCACAGCTGCTGGCGGTGAGCGAGCACCGAAGTGGAGCGGAGGAGCGCAGCTCCAATGAGGCCTCAGTCGGCGCACCATCACCAGATGGTGCGCCGACGCGCGTCTACCACGACCTGTTGGCGGTGCAGGAGCACGACACCACGGCCGACCAGCTCCGCCATCGCCGCCAGAGCCTGCCCGAGCTGGCCGAGCTCGACGCGGTGGGCGACGAGCTGGCCCGGGTGGAAGCCGGCCTGGCCGAGATGGCATCGGCCGTCACCGAGGCGGCCCGGGCGCAGCGGCGCATCGAAGGCGAGCTGGCGTCGGTGGAGGTCAAGGTGAGCGAACTGGAGGCCCGGTTGTACTCGGGCGCCATCACCGTGCCCCGGGAGTTGCAGGCCATGCAGACCGAGGGTGCGGTGCTGCGGGCCCGCCGGAGCGTCCTGGAGGACGAGGTCCTGGAAGCCATGACCGGCGGTGAAGCGCTCGACGAGGAAAGCGCGGCCCTGCAAAGGCGCCGGGCCGGCCTCGACGACGACGGGGCCCGGCTGCGGGCGGCGATCGCCGAAGCCCAGACCCAGGTCGACCGGGAGCTGGCCGCCGAGCTGGCGGCCCGGTCGGCGGCGGCGGTCGACATCCCGGCCGATCTCGCCGCCCTCTACGAGACCCTGCGCTCCCGTCTGGGTGGGGTGGCGGCGGCCATGCTCGTCAACGGTCGCTGCGGGGGCTGTCATCTGACTTTGCCGGCCACCGAGGTGGCCCGGCTGCGCAAGGCGCCGCCGGAAGAGCTGGTGCGCTGCGAGCAGTGCGAGCGCATCCTCGTGCGTCCCTGAGTCTTCCTCCCACCCCGCCGCCGGTAAACCGGTGATCTTCTGGCCCGCCGGCGTGGCCCTGGGCCTGGTGTGGCTCGTCTTCCGCGACCCCGCCTTCGACTACCGCCTCGTCGTGGTCGGCGCCCTGCTTCCCGACCTGCTCGACGGGCCGTTCGGCGGCGCCCGCGTGGCCCACACGCTGCTGGGCGCGGTGGTGGTCCTGGCCGTCGTCATGCTGGCCACCCGCAGCCACCGCCGGCTCCGCCGTAGCCTGCTCGCCGTTCCCATCGGCCTGTTCGCCCACCTGGTGGCCGACGGCATGTGGGCCCGCACGGAGACGTTCTGGTGGCCCTTCTTCGGTCGAGCGCTCGACGGCCGCCTCCCGGCGATCGACCACGGCCTCGCCGTCCTCGTGCTCGAAGAGCTGGCCGGACTGGCCGTGGTCGTGTGGTGCTGGCAGCGATTCCGCCTCAGCGATCCGGCCGTCCGCCGCGGCTTCCTCCGGACCGGCCATCTTCCCCGGGACCTGTTGGAGTAGGACACCGGGTCGAGGCTAGGCCCCGGCCTTGGCTTGGAACATGTGGTACAGCAGCATGAGCTGGGCAATGGCGAGGGGCTCGCTGCGGACACCGGCGTCGATGGTGCCGAGCGAGTCGGGCACCGACTCGTCGACCTTCAGCTCCTTCCAGATAGCCTGCTCCACCTCTCGGGTGACGTCGCGCTCGGCGTAGGAGTGGATGTGCAGCGCGTCGACCGGCTTGCCGTCCTCATCGCGCTGGAGCTTGAGGTGCATTGCCTCGCGGTGGTCGTCGGTGAGGATGTTGGCCAGGTCGGGGTGTGAGATGGTCGGGCGCAACAGCAGCGTGGCCGACAACGGCTCCTTCTCGTCGCGGCCCTCGATGCGGTCGAAGCGGATGACCATGTCGGCCTGGCTGCGCTGGGGCCGGATGAACTGGGCCGATTCCGGCTCCCGCTTCTCGAGGTCGGCCAGCACCGCCTCCTTGGTGTACCCGCGCTTGGAGGTGTCCCGGTTGATCTTCCACTCATAGCGGACGGTCTCGGGCGGGTCGAGGTAGACGGTGGCGTCGAAGCAGGCCCGCGACAACTTGGAATAGAGGGGGAGCAGTCCCTCGATGATCACGTACTCCCGCGGCTCGACCAGCACCGGCCGGCCGAGGGTGCCGTCGTGGTGGTTGTAGACCGGCTTGAGGATCGGGTGCCCGGTGGCCAGGAGCTGGAGGTGCTGCTCCATGATCTCCATGTAGTTGCACTCGGGGTGCAGCGGCGTGAACGGCAGCTTCTTGCGCTCGATGCGGTCGTAGCGGTGATAGTCGTCGACGCAGATCGACGTGATCCGGTCGGCGCCCAGAGCGTCGACCAGACCCTTGGTGATGGTGGTCTTGCCCGCGGCACTGTCACCGGCGATGGCCAGCATGATCGGCCGGCCGGGACCGTCGCCATTGTTCCGCCATGACCGCTGGATGTTGACCTGCTTGTCAGGCATCACTGTCTCCTGTCGTCGGTTGGCGTCGGTTGGCCTCCGGTCATGCCGCGATGGCTTCTTCAGCCAGGCGACGGAGGGTGGACACGGCGTCGGTCAGGCCGCCCTGGTGCTTGTAAAGAGCGCTCCCGGCCACCAGGACGCGGGCGCCGGCCGAAGCGGCGCCGGCGATGGTGTCGGGCGAGATGCCGCCGTCGACCTCCAGCTCGATGATCTGCCCGCTCTCCTCGATGAGGCGGGCCGCGTCGCGGATCTTGGGCTCCATGGTCTTGATGTAGGCCTGGCCGCCGAAGCCGGGGTTGACCGTCATGACCAGCAGCAGGTCGACCTTGTCGAGGACGTGGCGCACGACATCGAGCGGGGTGTGCGGGTTGAGGGCCACACCCGCCTTGCCCCCCGCCTCCCGGATGGCGGAGAGCGTCTTGTGGAGGTGGGTGCAGGCCTCGGCGTGGACGATGACCAGCTCGCATCCGGCCTCGACGTACTGAGCCATCATCTGGTCGGGGTTCACCACCATGAGGTGGGCCTCGAAGGGCACCTCCACATGGCGGCGGCAGGCGGCGATGACGTCGGGGCCGAAGGTGAGATTGGGCACGAAGACGCCGTCCATCACATCCCACTGGATGCGGTCGACGCCCGCCGCCTCCAGGGCGACGACCTCGTCACCCAGCTTGGAGTAGTCGGCGGGCAGTACCGACGGCACGATCTGCACCGGGCTGGCCGGAGGCCGGATGTTGGTGACGGTCGCGTGCTCGGACATCATCCTCGTTTCAATGGCCCCTCGTTCAGGACACTCGCCTCCGGGCGTGGAAGCTGGAGGGGTGGGTTGATCGAGCCTATGGGAATGGGCGTGGCCCCGCCTCCCCCCTAAGGTGGATTGCATGGGGGAGAACCTGTCCATCGTCCCGACCGTGGAGGCGACGCGCCCCCCGGTGCGCCTCCTGCTCGTCGACGACCACCAAGTGGTGCTCGAAGGCCTGGCGTCGATGCTCGCCTCCCAGGCCATGCGGGTGGTGATCCAGGCCGCCACCACCGATGCGGAGGAGGCCCTGCGCCTGGCCGGGCAGCGCCAGCCCGATGTCGTCCTCCTCGACGTGCGGCTGAAGGGCGCCAGTGGGCTCGACCTGTGCCAGGAGCTGGTCCGGCGCCATCCCGGCCTCAAGGTCGTGTTCTTCACCGTCTACGACGACGAGCAGTACCTGTTCCAGGCCCTGCGAGTCGGTGCGTCCGGGTTCCTGCTCAAGACCACCACCGGGCCCGAGCTGGCCGACCACCTCGACCGGGTTCTGGACGGCGAAGTGGTCGTCGACCCGTCGCTGGCCGGCCGGGTGGCCATGACCGCCGCCCGCCTGCAGAGCGGGGAGTTCTGGCCCGGCGCCCGCCTCGGCCTCACCCAGCGCGAGAGCGAGGTATTGGGGCTCATGGTGCGCGGGTTGTCGAACCGGGCCATTGCCCTGCGCCTGTCCATCGGGGAGGACACGGTGAAGACCCACGCCCGGGGCGTCTACCGCAAGCTCGACGTGGCCGAGCGGTCCCAGGCCGTGGCCGTCGCCCTGCGTGAGGGGATCTTCCACTGAACGGGGACCAAACCGCCGCCTCCGCCAACGACGCCCGGACGACGCGCCTGCTCGAGGACATCATCGAGATCACCTCGGCCGATACCGAGGTGCACGAGGTGGCGCAGCGGGTGGCCGGCCTCATGACCGCGGCCACCTCGTCGGATGTCTGCTTCGTCCACCTGGTCGACGAGGACCTGCGGCGGGTGGTGCTGGCCGGGGCCACCCCTCCGTTCGACAGCCAGGTTGGCATCATCCAGCTCGCCTTCGGCGAGGGCATTGCCGGGTGGGTGGCCAAGAACGCCAAGCCCGCGGTGGTCCCCGACAAGTGGAACGACAACCGTTACCGCTACATCCCCGAGCTGCGGGGCCAGGACTACGCCTCCATGGTCTCGGTCCCCATGCTCGTCCGGGGCCGAGTCGTCGGTGTCCTGAACGTGCACTCCATCCGGGCCCGCGACTACGGCGACGACGACCTGGCCCTGATGACGCAGGTGGCCAACCTCATGGCCCGGGCGATCGAGAACGCCCGGCTCTACCGGCGGCTGGCCGAGCGCGAGGAGATGCTGGAGCGCTTCGCAACGCGGACCGTCGAAGCCCAGGAACTGGAGCGCCGGCGCCTGGCGGGGGAGATCCACGACGGGATCAGCCAGCAGATCGTCAGCCTCTGGTACCACCTGCTCGCCGCCGAGGACGCCTGCGGCGGACAGCCGCCAGATGGCATAGACCAGGCGCTCGTCCGCACCGAGCTGGCGACGGCCAAGGAGCTGGCCACCATCGCATTGGCCGAGGCGCGCGCCACCATCACCGGCCTGCGGCCCTTCGTGCTCGACGACCTCGGGCTGGGGCCGGGGCTCGAGAGCCTGGCCCGGTCGATCGCCGGCGTCGAGGTCCGGGTCGAAGTGGAGCCGGTGGACCTCCCGGGCCACGTGGAAGCGGCGCTGTACCGCATCGCCCAGGAAGCGCTGCAGAACGTGATGAAGCACGCCGAGGCGTCGTCGGTCCTCGTGGTCCTCACCAACAGTGACGACGGCGTCCGCCTCGTGGTGGCCGACGACGGCCGGGGCTTCGACGACGACGCGGTGAGCGCCGGTGCCGAGGACCGGCATTCCTACGGCCTGATCGGCATCCGTGAGCGGGCCGAGCTCATCGGCGCCACCCTCAACCTGGTGTCCCGTCCCGGCGCCGGCACGAGCGTGGAGGTGTTGGTGGGTAGGGGAGCGCCATGACCTCCACCCCCGCCGTGCTCTTCGACATCGACGGCACCCTCCTCGACACCAATTGGCTCCATACCCTCGCCTGGTGGCAGGCCTTCCAGGAAGCCGGCGAGGACGTCGCCATGGGCCGCATCCACCCGCTCATCGGCATGGGCTCCGACCAGCTGCTCGAGGAGCTGGTGGGCGAGGAGCGGGAGGGCCTGAGCGACCTGCACGGCAAGCACTTCACGCCGTACAAGGAGCTGCTCCACGCCTTCCCGGGCGCGGCCGACCTCATGGCGACGGTGGCCGATCGGGGCGCCCAGGTGGTGTTGGCCACCTCGTCCCCCGAGGAGGATCTCGACGAGCTGGTGGTCGCCATCGGCGCCGCCGACGGCGTCATCGACGAGATCGTCCACGGGGGCATGGTTGAGGCCAGCAAGCCGGCGCCCGACATCTTCGCCGTCGCCCTCGAGCGGGTCGGTCTCGACCCGGAGCGGACGATGGTGGTCGGCGACACCCGGTGGGACATCGACGCCGCGGCCAAGCTCGGCCTGTCGGTGGTCGCCGTCCTTACCGGCGGCTCCACCCGGGAGCAGCTGCTCGACGCCGGCGCGGCGGCCGTCTACCAGGACGTGGCCGAGCTGCTCCATCAACTCGACGACAGCCCGCTGGCCCGCCTGCTGCGCTGACCCATCATCGAACTGGGGTCGTTCAGTGCCAGATCCGACGCTGAACGACCCCGGTTCGAGCGTTCAGACCCCGGCCGACTCCATGTCCCGGCTGTAGCTGCCGGTGGCGGCGGCGCTGGTGAGCTTGGCCCGGTGGGAGGCCACCTTCTGGGCCTCGGCCACGTTGGCGGGGGCGCCCTTCCAAGCCTTCAGGGCGTCGTCCTGGAGCGCACGGCCGTAGGAGAAGGTGAGCTGCCAGGGGTGGGGGCCCTGCTTGTTCATGAGGTCGAGATGCTCCGTGGCCACCGCGGCCGACTGCCCGCCGGAGAGGAAGGCAATGCCGGGTACCGCAGCGGGAACGGTACGGTAGAGCAGCTCCAGGGTCCGGTCGGCCACCTCCTGGGCGCCGGCCTGGGTGCGGCCGCCCTTGCCCGAGATGACCATGTTGGGCTTGAGGATCATGCCGGTGAAGTCCACCCGCTGGGCGGCCAGCTCCAGGAACACCCGCTGGTGGGTCTTGAGGCTGACGTCGAAGCAGGTGTCGATGTCGTTGGTGCCGTCCATCAGCACCTCGGGCTCGATGATGGGCACCAAGCCGCCTTCCTGGCACAGGGCGCCGTAGCGGGCCAGGGCGTGGGCGTTGCAGCGGATGGCGTAGTCCGACGGGAAGCCCTTGGCCTCGTCGATGATGATGACCGCCCGCCACTTGGCGAACTTGGCCCCCATGGCGACGTAGTCGGCGATGCGCTCGCGTAGGCCGTCGAGGCCCTCGGTGACCTGCTCGTCGTTGTCGAGGGCGAGGGGCTTGGAGCCGGTGTCGACCTTGATGCCGGGGAGGATGCCCTTGGCCTGGAGCATCTTCGGGAACGGGGTGCCGTCGGCGGAGCTCTGGCGGATCGTCTCGTCGTAGAGGATGACGCCGCTGATGTAGTCCTCGATGCCAGGCGAGCTGAGCAGCGTGTCGCGGTAGGCGCGACGGTTCTCCTCCGACGACTCGATGTCGAGCGCCGCGAAACGCTTGGTGATGGTGGCGTTGCTCTCGTCGGCCGCCAGGACGCCCCGGCCCGGAGCGACCATCGCCTTGGCGACCTCGGCGAGTTCGGTGGCGCTCATGTCGTGGTATTCCTCCTGGTCAAGGGTTCATTTCTGCCCTGACGTTAGCCCGGTACCGGACGGCCGACCAGGGTGAACCCGTCGTGGCCGCCGCTCGCCAGATGGGCGAGGAACAGCTCGGCGGTGGCCGGAAGGTGCTCGTCGGCCCGGGCCACCACGTGCCAGGCCCGGTGCCGGGGCAGGTCGGCGCACCGCCACTCCTCCAGGGTGCCCTCCTCCAGTTCCCGGGCCACGGCGTCACGGGAGATGAGAGTGATCCCCAGCCCCACCTGCACTGATTCCCGGATGGCGCCGTTGGAGCCGAGGGTCAGCGTGCGGGGGGAGACGCCCATTTCCTCGAGCAGCTCCTCGGCTGTGCCCCGGGTGCCCGAGCCCTCCTCGCGCACCAGCACCACCGAGCGGGCGACGGTCCCCATGTCGACGTCACGCACCGCGGGTGTGCCGTTGCCGGCCGCCACCAGGACCAAGACGTTGGGCCGGGTGGCCCGGGTGACGAACCGTCCGCCGCCCGGAGGTCGCCCGCCGATAGCCAGGTCGGCCTCCCGTTGCTCGAGGGCGTCCCAGACCCGGTCGCGGTTGCCGACCTCGAGGGAGACGCCGGCTTCGGGGTAGCGGGCCCGGAACGAGGCGAGGAACCGGGGCACGACGTGCTCGCCGGCGGTGGTGACCGCGGCCAGGCGGACCTGACCGCGTTCCGGATCGAGCGTCTCCGCCGTCGCCGCCTTGGCCGTCTCCAGGAGGCTGAGGATCTGGCGGGCGTACCGGGCGAAGACCATGCCCGCAGGGGTGACCACCAAGCCCCGGCCGGCGCGTTCCACCAGCTGCACGCCCAGCTCCCGCTCCAGCACGCCGACGGCGGCCGACACTGCCGGGGCGCTGACCAGCAGGGCCCGAGCCGCCTCGTTCACCGACCCGGCGGCGACCACCTCCACGAAGGTCCGGAGCTGGTTAAACGTCATGGTTCATGATAAGCCCGGAATTCAAGGAAATCCGTCATGGACACGCTAACCCAGACCGGTCAGACTTGGGTTCACAACCAAGGAGGTCTGTATGGCAGGCGACGCCAACGGCTCGCAATCCACGATCAAGAACAAGAAGGAACGGTTCAAGGCCGGGGTCATCCCCTACGCCCAGATGGGTTACTGGGAGCCGGACTACGAGCCCAAGGACACCGACATCCTGGCCGCGTTCCGGATCACGCCCCAGAAGGGCGTCGACCCCATCGAGGCCGCCGCCGCCGTCGCCGGTGAGTCGTCGACGGCCACGTGGACCGTGGTGTGGACCGACCGCCTCACCGCCCACGAGCACTACCAGGCCAAGGCATACAAGGTCGAGCAGGTTCCTAACAACCCCGAGCAGTACATCGCCTACATCGCCTACGACATCGACCTGTTCGAGGAAGGCTCCATCGCCAACCTCACGTCGTCGATCATCGGCAACGTCTTCGGCTTCAAGGCCCTCAAGGCCCTCCGCCTGGAGGACATGCGCATCCCGCCCATGTACGTCAAGACGTTCCAGGGCCCGGCCCACGGCATCATCATGGAGCGCGAGCACCTCAACAAGTTCGGGCGCCCCTTGCTGGGCGCCACCACGAAGCCCAAGCTGGGCCTCTCGGCCCGGAACTACGGCCGGGTGGTCTACGAGGCCTGCCGGGGCGGGCTCGACTTCACCAAGGACGACGAGAACATCAACAGCCAGCCCTTCATGCGCTGGCGTGACCGCTTCCTCTACTCCATCGAGGGTGTCAACCGGGCCATCGAGGCCACCGGTGAGCTCAAGGGTCACTACATGAACGTGACCGCCGCCACCATGGAGGAAATGTACGAGCGGGCGGAGTTCGCCAAGGAGATCGGCTCGGTCATCATCATGATCGACCTCACCATCGGCTACACGGCCATGCAGTCCATGGCCAAGTGGTCGCGGGCCAACGGGTTGATCCTCCACCTGCACCGGGCCGGGCACGGCACCTACACCCGCCAGAAGAACCATGGTGTCAGCTTCCGGGTGATCGCCAAGTGGTGCCGCCTGGCCGGAGTCGACCACATCCACGCCGGCACCGTCGTCGGCAAGCTCGAGGGTGACCCCAATATGATCAAGGGTTATTACGACACCCTGCGCGAGGACTTCATCCCCGCCAACCCGGAGACGGGCATCTACTTCGACCAGTACTGGAAGTCGATGCCCGGCGTCATGCCGGTGGCCTCGGGTGGTATTCACGCCGGCCAGATGCACCAACTCCTCGACTACCTGGGTGACGACAGCGTCCTGCAGTTCGGCGGTGGCACCATCGGCCACCCCATGGGCATCGCCGCCGGGGCCGAGTGCAACCGGGTCGCGCTGGAGGCCATGGTCAAGGCCCGCAACGAGGGTCGTGACTTCGTGAAGGAAGGCGAAGCCATCCTCAAGAAGACGGCCAAGAAGTTCCCGTCGCTGCAGACCGCCCTCGACATCTGGGGCGAGATCAGCTTCAACTACGAGTCCACCGACACCGCCGACGTCACCCCGACGCCGACGTCGGCCTGAGCCAGGAGGCCACAGACATGCGCATCCGCCAAGGCGCCTTCTCGCACATCGAAGAACTCACCGACGACGAGATCAAGGCCCAGATCAGCTACATGCTCGACAACAAGTGGGCAGTGTCGATCGAGTTCACCGACGACCCCCACCCCCGCAACGTCTATTGGGAGATGTGGGGCCTGCCCATGTTCGACCTGGAGGACGCGTCGGCGATCATGATGGAGGTGACGGCATGCCGCAAGGCGTACCCCAACCACTACATCAAGGTCAACGCCTACGACGCCCGGCTCACGAAGCAGACCACTGCGTTGAACTTCATCGTCAACCGGCCCGAGGTGGAGCCCGGCTTCCGCCTCGACCGAACCGAGACCAACGACCGCCACGTCGAGTACACCCTGCACTCCTACGCTGCCGAAAGGCCGCACGGCACGCGGTACGGGGCCGGCGACACGCCCGACTGAGTGCACGGCGGCTCTCCGCCGACCGAGCTCGCGCCAGCGCCGCCACCGGGGCCACTAGGGTGGCCTCGTTGGCGGCGTGGCCGAGTGGTTTAGGCAAGGGCCTGCAAAGCCCTGTACAGCGGTTCGATTCCGCTCGCCGCCTCAAATAAAAATGCAGGTCAGAAGGGGTGTGGGCGTTCTGCCTGCACCCCTTCTACGCGTCCAAACACCCCAGCCACACCTCGCTGGAATAGGGTCAGTATCTTGGAGACGGTGAGAGGCGACGAAGGTGACTGGGCCCTGCCGGAGCTTTCGTTACCACGGGATCCCATTGGCCCCCTGAACGATTTTTCGATGCGCAACGAATGGGACGAGCCCGGCAGCGCTCCTCCCATGGACTTGACGCTCGATCCGTGGGAGCCATCTACGGATCCGCCGCCGTCAGCCATGGATCGGGCGGAGCGCGGTGTCTCCCCGCAGGAGGAAACGACCGACCCCGAGCCAACGCGATGTGGAGCAGTGAAATCGACGGTCGCGCTTGCGGGCGTCGTGGCCGGCATCCTCCTCGTCGTGGCCGGGATCCTCCTGTTGGGCGCTCTAGTGCTCTGGTCCGGCGTCGAGGAGACGCCGGAACCGACCAGGACCGCCCTGCTGCAACCGCCGACCCCCGCGAACTACTTTGCCGATCCAGCCACCATGGTCCCGACGAGCGCGGTACTCACTACCACCGTCCCGACCACGGAGTTACCCGCTCCCGGTGCCTCTCCGATCCCCGCCGCGTCTGTTATTGCTGCGCCGCCTGCGACGGCGGCAGGGACGACGACGCCCGCTCGCCTTGCTCCGCCAGTTTCGGCGGTGCCGACGACGGACCCACCAACGGAGACGGCTCCCACGACGACAACCGGGCCGACGACGACAGCACCACCGACGACGGTTCCGACAACGACAGCCCCACCGACGACGGTTCCGACGACAACGACCGCCCTGAACAACACGACGCCAACCCGAGGCCCCCTTGACGGCGCTCCTGGTCCATCGGGCCGGCCGGGATGATCTGACCAGGCCATGCCGCGGCGACCTCACTGGAACCGGTGCTCGCAGCGCATCCAGCGGTGGTGCCGGGGGGGTGGATGACTCACATGTCGCCGGTGAATCCGCAGGACGGAACCGTATGGGCTCGGGCTACCCCGCCAGGTGGACGGCGCGAGCCGGGCGGCCGCGTGCGACGGTGATGAGCGCGATGCCATTGATCAACAGGGCCAAGCCCACCAGTACCGACCGCAGAATGTTGACGCCGGTCAGGGCGACGCGGCCCCCTGTGACGGCTGTGAGCGGCGGCGGAGCCTGGGCCACGACGAACGGCAGGATGGTGGCAGCGGTCATCGGGCTGACCGCGGTCACAACCGGCGGAGCCGTCACCGTGGGCGGGACGGTGACCGGCGTCAAGGCGACGATGATCGGCGGCGGCGCGGTGGTGGGCCCTACGCCCTGGGTCGTCGTGGTCGGTCCCGGCGGGTAGCCGTAGCTGATCTGCGAGAACACCGGCGAAGGAAACATGAGCAGGCCCAGGATGGCCGCCAACAGCATTCCCACCATACGTTTCATGTCGCCCCTCGGTTGTATGTCGAGGGGACGCTAGCCCATCCCTGGCCCAGCTCCACAGATCCCTCAGTGGCCGACGCGCCAGCTGAGAGCCTTGGTGCGGTCCCATGCACCTTGCCACGAGGTCGGCCCCTCCACCTTCCAGCCGGGGGCCCCAACCACCCGGACGTCGAGGGTCATCGGTTCCAAACGGGACTGCGGTACCAGGCGCAGCGTGAGCCGGCCGTCACGGACGGCGTGCGGGATGACTGTGTCGAACACGGCGCTGATCTTTTCGCCCGCTTGCACGGTGCCGGTGATGTTGGAAAGGGTCAGGCCCGACTCCGGGACGCCGCCTCCCTGGCGTGCACCGGCCGGGCCCCACAGGAGGAACCAGGCGATGTACTCCCCGGGCCGGGTCTGGCCCTCCTGGGGCCCGAGCTGGTAGGAGGGGGGCGCACCGGCGGGCGCCTGGTTGTCGAGGTCGATGATGGTGTGAATTTGGGCGTCACCGTTGCGGGCGAGCGTGACCTCCTGACGGACTCTGGGCCGCACGTAGTAGTCGAGCTTGGATGCGGTCCGGTTCTCGACGGCCACGTGAAATGTCCGGTCGGCCAAGGTCGTGGCCGGGCCACCCCCCAGCCCCGTGCGCTCGAATGCCTGCTCCTCGTCGGGGCGTGAGCTCCAGAGTCGGAGGTGACCGCCGGAGGCGGCCTCGCCGAGCTCTCGGCCCAAGCCAATGGTGTCCCGGGTTCCTGTGGTCAGCTTCTGGATCACCGACCGGACCACCTCACCCAGCCGTTCGCGCCGGTTCCCCTGCGGATCGTTGGGCGCCAGGCCGTTGTAGAGGTCGTGAAGGAGGGCCTGGGGCGCGTTTTCGGCGGTCAGCGGCTCGGCGATGCCTGCCACTTGCACCGGCCCCACGACACGAAGGAGGGCGGCCAGGCCGGGCACGTCGATGGCGATGACGCCGTCGAGCGTCTGGCCGGTCGCTTGCCGGTACATGGAGATCATGGTCCTGCCGCTCACGGCAAAGTCGGCCGAAGCATTGACCGACTGCCACAGCTTGGTCGGGTTGATGAAGCCGAACACCTCCTTCGTGCCCGGGGGGACGGGGTCGGGGACGGCCTGGCTCAGCACCACGTCGCCGATGTTGCCGGTGCGGTCGAAGGTCACGCCGTCGTTGGCGAAGCGGGCGACCGCATAGGAGAGGACCATCCCCTGGTCTCGCATCTCGGCATTGTTCTGCATGGCCACGAGCATCGTGCGGTCGTTCGCGCCACCCAGGAAGGTACGGGCGGCCGTCAGGGCGTCGGCCCCGGCGAGCAGGCGGCCCGAGCTGGACTCAGCCACCTCGTTCAGCGTGCGCCGGGCCTGGCCGAGCGGCCCCAACAGCCCCGGCGACGGTCGCACGGCGCGGCCGACGGACGTGCCGGCCCGTGCCACCTCGGTGGCCAGCTCGCCAAAGCCCTCATACGGGAGCCTGCCCTCGCGGAGCTGGGCCTTATCGGTCAACCCATCGACGCTCGTCAGCAGGCGCTGGCCGGCGTTGGCCGCGATGCGGGAGTCGCCGATAAGGTTGAGAAGACCACCCCGTTGACGGCTCAGGACGGGGATGAACCGGGCGACGGTGAAAGCAGGCGAACGGACCACCCGGCGCCGGGCCGCCGCCAGCGACGCCACCGCCTGGCTGATGGAGGCTTGCGTCGCTGCCCGGCTGTCGGCGCTGCGCACTGCCACGGGATCGGCGACCGCCGACTCGAGGGTGTGCCGGGCACCGAGCAACTCCCCACTCACCGTCTGCAGATCCCGCGCCGCCATGACGGTGAGAGTCGCGGCGACAGCCACGAACAGCAGACTGCCGAGCACGATCCGCCTGAGGGCCGACGAGCGGGAGGGCGCCACAGCTCTCACCCTAGGTTGAGAGGGGAGACCTACGGCCACAGGGGTCGGTCGTAGGCCCGGCGGTGACGACCTTGGTGGCCGGCGGTAGGGCGCGTAGGCTCTCAGGCAGTGATCGAGTGGCTGGATGGGCCCGGAAGGAAGAGCGGATGAGCCGGCTGTTGCGTCTGGTCGCGGTTATCGCCCTCACCGTGCTCTCCGCGTGTGGCTCGAGCGCGAGTTCCTCCCGTTCCGCAGCCGGCGGCAATCGGCCGGTCGACAGCCCCCCGACCCAGGTGAAGTCGTCCGACTCGGGAGCGCCGGGGCCGCTTCGGCCGGCTTGCCAGCTTGTGACCCGCGACGAGGTGGGGGCGACGGTGGGCAACGCAGTGGACGCCGGCGTCGGCCAGGGATCAACCTGCTCGTGGTCGACCACCGTCGACGGCGGAACGAGTACGACGGTCACCGCGGTCAGGCCTGGACCGAGCGGGGTGGCCGAGGGCTGCAAAGCGCTGCGGGAGGGTCAGCCGTCGGAAGCGAAGCACGAGGCCGTCAACGGCGTCGGCTCGTCGGCGGTCTGGGTATGGCAGAACCTGACCACCCTGACCCAAGGCAGCCTGGCGGCGTGCTGGACCGATTCGGCCGTGCTCATCGTCCTCACCGGCGAGCATGACCAGGGCGCATTGCGGGCGACAGCAACCGCCCTGGCGCAAAAGGTCCACTCCCACTACTAGTGATCTCGTAAGCAATCCAGAGGTCGGCGCTCCCCGGTAGCGTCGGGCGGTGGGAGCGCTCGACCTCCTCGGCGGATGGGACGCACCGCAAGCCCGGGCCGCGGTCGTTGAAGGCGACGGCCGGGGCGTGCGTGCGATCCGAGGCGACGGAGCCCGCCGGAGCCGGTGGGCCTCGGTCACCAAGCTGGTCACCGCCCTGGCCGTGCTGGTCGCCGTCGAGGAGGAGACGGTCGATCTCGACCAGCCGGCCGGACCGCCCGGGTCGACGGTGCGTCATCTGCTTGCACATGCGTCGGGGCTGGCCTTCGACGGGAACATCATCGTGGCCAAGCCGGGGGAGCGGCGGATCTACTCGAACGCCGGTTTCGAGGCCCTGGCCGGCGCCGTCAGCGAGGCGACCGGGATGCCCTTCGAGGACTACGCCGGCGAGGCAGTGCTGGAACCGCTCTCGATGGCCGACACTCGTTTCGAGGCCGGTGGGGCCGCTGCCGGCCTGGTCGGTCCGCTCGACGACCTCATCCACCTGGCCGTGGAGCTGCTGGCGCCGACACTGCTGTCCATTCGTTCCTTCCGGGAGGCCACCACCGTCGCCTTTTCGGGGCTGGCCGGCGTGATGCCCGGCTTCGGGCGCCGCGACCGGCTCGACTGGGGTCTGGGCTTCGAGCTGCGCGACGGGAAGTCCCCCCATTGGACCGGGTTCAGAAACTCGCCGGCGACGTTCGGTCACTTCGGGGCCAGCGGTTCGTTCCTCTGGGTCGACCCCGCGGCTGGACTGGCGTGTGCGGTGCTCAGCGGACGCGACTTCGGGCCGTGGGCGCAGGACGCATGGCCCGCCTTGGCCGACGCGGTGCTGGACGAGCACGCGCCGTCCGGGCGTGACCCGATCCGCTGAGCATCAGCGCTCGAGGTCGACGTCGACCTGATTGCCTGCGGGAGCGAGGGACAGCCGATGCCGGTAGCGCACCCCATCCTGGTAGCACTGGGGCCATGACTTCGGTGACCACGTTCGATGCCGATGCCCTGCTCGTCGAGCTGGTGGCGACACCCGAGGGCCGGGCCGATCCTTACCCGCGCTATGCCGGCCTACGCGCCCAGGCCCCGGTCCACCGCAGTGGCTTCGGCTTCTGGGCCCTGACCCGCTACGACGACTGCCAATACGTCCTGCGCCACCCCAAGGTGGGCAAGGACTTCTCGGGGGCGGCCAGCGCCCTGGGCTTGAGCGACGCCCAGCGCGACGAGCAGGCCCGCTTCCG
>JBBSIS010000036.1:0-21093 GCA_038231955.1 Acidimicrobiales bacterium | reverse complement strand
TCGATCATCACCGCCGCTTCGTCGCTCATGGCGTCGGGGACGGGGTGGAGCTGGCTCTCGTGAGCCACCAGCGAGGTCGACCACCCGCCGCCGGTGTCGGCACAGAAGCCGGTCTGCAGGCCGGGCTCGAGCCCGCCGAGGGCCAGGTTCTGGCAGCTCCCGGTCAGGCCGGCGGCGCAGAACGAACAGGGCGGGTCGATACCACGGGGCCCGCAGCTCAACACCGGCTCGACCACCACCCGACCGCCGTCGCTGTCGGCCACGATCTCGTGGCCGGGCACGAACGGGAACGACACGATGGGCTCGAAGTACCGCGACGACCGGCCGTCGATGGTCGACAGGTCGGAGCCGCAGATCCCCGCCAGCCGGGGCCGGATTCGCTGCCAGCCCGGACCGGGCAGGTCGGGCTCGTCGATGTCGGCCAGCTTCAAGGGACCGACCCGACCACCGGCGCCCGGCAGCATGGTCGCCGCCACCCGGGCGGCGGCGTAGCGGGGGAGCGAGCGCTCGAAGCGCAGCGCTTTCACCGGCTCGCACCCCGCAGCGGGCGATCACCCGACACGCCGGGGCGGGCGATGGAGGCGTCGGGCTGGGACCGGCCGATGACCCGCGGGCCGAGGGGTAGCAGCGGCACCGGGCTGCCCGGGGCCTTGGTCCACTGCTCGATGTGCCAGCCCCGCTTGCGGGCGATGGCGGCCAGCTTGGGCTCGGCGTTGACGGCCACGGGGTGTCCGACCGCCTCCAGCATGGGAAGGTCACTGGCCGAATCCGCGTAGACCACCGACTCGGCCAGCAGCAGGCCTTCCGACGCCGCGTAGTCGGCCATGGCGATGGCTCGGGCCTCGCCGGTGGGCGGGGCGTCGATCAGCTCACCGGTGAAGCGCCCGTCGCGTTCGCCGAGGCGGGCGCAGACCACGTCGTCGAAGAGGGGCCGCAGGGGTTCGACCACGAAGTCCAGCGCCCCGGTGATGAGTACGGTCCGGTGCCCCTGCGCCCGGTGCTCGCGCACCCGGCGGATCCCGGCAGGGAACGACTTGATCAGCAACAGCTCGCTGAACAGCTCCCAGGCGTCGGCCCGGAGCCGGTCGGCGGGGGCGCCCTTGTAGCGGCGGTAGAAGTGGCGCAGGAAGTCACCCCGGTCGCGCCGGTCGAGGGCCAGCAGGCCCGGCCCCTGGCGCAGCATGTCGAGAGTGAAGCGCGTGCGCTCCTCGTCGGGGAGGCGGCGGCTGGCCAGCCACGAGTACGACTCGACCACGTTGGAGGCGATGAGGGTGTTCTCGAGATCGAAGGCGGCGATGTGGCGGTCGGGGGAGAGGATCGACTTCTTGCCCCGCTGGTAGCGGTTCGGGCCTTCCTTCACCCCGCCCGTGGTCCGCACCCGGGCCTGGCGCACCACCGAGGGCAGATGGATGACCTGCACGTAGTGGCGCCAGTCGACGGCGCAGGTGTCGAAGCCGAAGGCGGCCTGGTCGGCCGGCGACAGTCCGTCCCACAGGGCCCGCAGGCGGGTGTCGTCGAAGAGGGCCTCGGTCTCGGCGTAGGAGCCGTAGAGGCGGACGTAGTCGAGCGCCCGCTCGCCCTGGTCGCGCCGCTCCTCGAGCCGGGCGCTGATCTCGGCCCGCTTGCCCCGGATGGGTAGGGCGGCGACGACCTGTTCGGCCCGCTGCAGCGCCTTTACCCCTCGCTGGAGCTGGCGCTGGGCCCGCCCCCGGCCCGAGAAGCTCCAATCGGGGGCGACGATCGGTTGGCCGTCGGAGTCGTACAACGGGTTGTCAAGGAAGTACTCGCGCACCAGGTTGACCAGGTTCCGGTAATAGAGCGGGTTCCGGTTGCCGGTGGCCACCTGGTAGACGCCGTGGCCGTCGGGCTCCGGGCCCGTGGCCGCAACGGTGATGATGGTGGCCACCACCATGTCGACGGGGATCACGTCGACCACGCCCTCGGGGATGCCGGGGAACTCGCTCAGCAGCCCCCGGCCGTAGGAAATGAGCACCGGCTCGGCCATGCGGAAGCCCCGGATCCACCCGGGGTGCGGTGATTCCCAGGCCGACTCGATGATCGACGGCCGGACGACGGTGACGGGCACGTGGCCGCGCACCTCGAGCACGGCCCGCTCGGCCAGGGCCTTGGTGTAGGCGTAGGCGTCGGGCCAGCCCAGGCTTTTGGCCCTCGACCGGCCGGCCTCGACCAGGCGGTCGGCCACCCACTTCTCGCGGCGCTTCTCGGTCTTGGCCGCCAGCAGCGGCGGCCCGGCCGCGCCCAGTTCCTGGCGGGCCTCCTTGGCGAAGCGGGCCAGCAGGTCGGGGTGGCGGCTCTCGGCGTCGGCGTCGGCCCGGGCCCGCCGGGCGGCGGCCATCTCACCCCGCCAGCCCACCTCGGTGCTGAACGGCGTGTCGGCCAGCGACGCCTCGGCGGCGCGCCCCCGCCGGGTGCCGGCCACATAGGCGGTGGAGACGGTGACGAGGTGGGCGGCGGAGCCGGCACCGCGAAGGAGCTCGGCTACCCGCACCGGGCCCATGAGGTTGACCTCCGCGGCCACGTCGATGGGGGAGTCGAAGCTGACGATCGCCGCCGAGTGGATGACGGTGTCACAGCCGGTGAACACCTCGCAGGCCTCGTCACCCAGGCCAAGCCCGTCGACGGAGACGTCCCCGGCGACGACCTGGACCCGGCGGGCGATCTCGGCGTCGAACCCGTCGCCGAGCTGGCTACGCAGGGTTCGGAAGGCCTCGTTGCCGAAGATCTCGCGCTTGGCCCGCGCCGCCGGCGACGTACGGCGCCCTGCCCGCACCACCAGGACGAGCTCACATTCCGGCACCGAACGCAGCAATCGCTCGACCAGGGCAGTGCCCAAGAAGCCGGTGGAGCCGGTGATGGCGATGCGTTTTCCGGCCAGTGCCTCGGGGATCACTCCCCTTCTCTAGCATCAGGGCACCCATGGCCCGCCAGATCGACTACTCGCTCCGGCAGTCGTTCTGCGACTTGGACCTGTCCGGATTCGCCGGCCGGTCGGCCAAGATGGTCCTGATCCTGGTCTTGGCCCTGGTGTTCCTGCGGCTCGGGAGCCGGTTCGCAGGTCGCTCGATCCGATCGCTAGGGGCGCGGTCGCCGCTGCGGGAACCCTCGCCCCGCAGCGAGCAGCGGGTCGAGACGCTGGCCGGCGTGGCCGTCAGCATGGTGAGGATCGTCGTGTGGACGGTGGCCGTGCTGCTGATCATGGACCAGCTCGGCCTCAACCTCGGGCCCCTGCTGGCCGGGGCCAGCATCGTGGGCGTCGCCGTCGGCTTCGGCGCCCAGAGCCTGGTCAAGGATTTCCTGTCCGGCTTCTTCATCCTGGTCGAGGACCAGTACGGCGTGGGCGACGTCATCACCGTCGCCGATACCACGGGGACGGTGGAGGAGATCAACCTACGGGTCACCCGGCTGCGGGCCACCGACGGCACCGTGTGGTTCGTGCCCAACGGCGAGATCCGCAAGGTCGGGAACTCGGCCAAGGAGTGGGCGCGGTCGATCGTCGACGTGATCGTGCCCAACAAGGCGGACCTGACCGCGGCCACGGTGGCCATCGCCGAGGAAGCGGCGGCTCTGGCCGAGGATCCGGCCTGGGCCGCCGCCGTACTGGAAGCCCCTCAGGTGCTCGGTGTCGAGTCCCTGGGGGCCGACAGCGTGACCGTGCGGGTGTCGACCAAGACCACCCCTGACGACCGGGCGCCGCTGGCCCGCGAGATGCGCTCCCGCATCAGCACCCGCCTGCAGCGCGACGGCGTGATCTCCACCGCCGCTCCGGGTACACCTACGCCGCCGAGCCCGCCGGCCCTCGACTGATCACATGGCGGCTCTCCGCCGACTGATCACATGGCGGCTCTCCGCCGACTGATGACCCGTTCGAACAGCTCGGCGTGCTCCCGGGCCATGCGCTCGGTCGAGAACCGGACCTCCACATCGGCCCGGCACTCGGCCCGGTCGATGGCGCCGATGCCGGTGAGGGCGGCGGCCATCTCCGACTCGTCACGGCACAGGTAGCCCGTCCGCCCGTCGGCCACCACCTCCGGCGCCGCGCCTTCGGCGAAGGCCAGCACAGGGGTGCCGCAGGCCAGCGATTCGAGCATGACCAGGCCGAAGGGTTCGTTCCACCGGATGGGGAAGAGGGTGGCGCTGGCGCCGGCGAGCAGCTGGCGCTTCTCGTCGAGGGGAACCTCACCGAGGTACCGGGCGTCGTCGCCCAGCAGCGGCTCGATCTCCGATTCGAAGTACGACGTCTCCCAAGGCTCGCGCATCTTGCCGGCGAGGAGGATCCTCATCCCGGCCTGGCGGGCGGCGGCGATGGCCCGGTGCGCCCCTTTCTCGGCCACCATGCGGCCGAGATAGAGGCAGTAGCCGCCGTCGCCGGCGCCGATCGGGAAGTCCCCCACGTCGACGCCGTGGTGGATCACCGCCTCGATGGGCAATTCGGCGTGGTCCCGCAACTGGGCGTGGGAGATGGCGATGAGCGGCACTTCGGAGGCGATCTGGCTGTAGATGTCGAGCAGCTCGACGTTCAGCGGGCCGTGGATCGTCGTCACCACCGGCACGCCGGGCCGGCCGCTCTCGGCGTGGATGACCGGGCCCATCATCGTGTGATCGTGGACGATGTCGCAGCCCTCGACCGCGTCGTAGGCGGCCAGGACATGGCGGAGCTCGGGGACCGAGAAGCCGATGCGGGCGCCCTCGGAGTGCTCCAGGTGCCATTGGCTGGGGACGGGGCAGGTGGAGTCCCCGGTCGTGTAGAGGAGCACATCGTGGCCGGCCGCCACCAGGCCTCGGCACTCGCAGTCGACGGCCTGCTCGATCCCGCCGTAGAGGTCGGGCGGGATGGGGGCCCACGGCGGGGCGATGATGCCGATCTTCACCAGGGGATGAAACCACACCCGCCCCGGTACTGTGGGCTGGTGAGCGAGCGTCCACGGACGAACCCAGTGGGCACCGAAGCCCAACGGAGGAGCGGAGCGCCATGAGTCCTCAGCGGGTGCGGCCTGGCCAGATGAGGCGATGAGCGGCTCCGCCCCCAACGCACCCTGGGTTCTCGGCGGGGAGTCTGTCATGGGGTTGGCGTGGGCACGGCCGGCGCCGGGGGAGCTCCCCGACGGCCTGGGCCGAGTCCCGGGGCCTTGTACGTTCACCGCCAATCGCTTCGACGACTCGCCCGTCGGGCCTTACCGGGAGCTGGCCGTCGGCCAGCCCGCCCGCCTCGGGGCCCGGGTGGGCATGAGCATGACCACCATGGTCGTCACCTCCGTCGACGCCCGCCTGGGTGGGCGGGTCAACTGGGGGTTCCCCAAACAGCTCGGCACGCTGGTGTGGCTCGACGAGGGCGACGACAGAGTCATGCGGTGGGAGGAGCGCGACATCGTCGTCCGGGCCACGCCGAGCGGTCCGCCGCTGCCCGTGCTGTGCCCGCTGCGGGCCCTGCAGCGCCGGGCCGACGGGCTGGTGTCCGTTCATGGCCTCCTTCGAGGGCGGGGGAGAGTGGCCCGCATCGAGGTCGACGTGCCCGCCGACGACCCTCTGGCCGGCCTGGCCGGGAGCCACCTGGGCCTCATGGTCTCGGGCATGCGGCTGGTGGTGCAGCCCGCCCGTCGACCCGTCGGCCTGGCCGCCACCCTCCGTGCCCCGCTCCGGGCCCCCGAGCCCGCGTTATCGTTGGCCCGGCCACAGCACCACACCACCCCCCGGGGCGATTAGCTCAGCGGTAGAGCGCTGCCTTCACACGGCAGAGGTCACTGGTTCGAAACCAGTATCGCCCACCACAGAACCGCAGGGTCAGAAGGGTGTGCCCCGGGCTGGGGTGGCCGCGCCGACCCGGCTGGTGCACAACTGGTGCACATCAGCCCGAGCGCAGGTCGAGGATTTTGGCCGCCGGAGTCGGTGTCGATGCGGCGATGAAGGCGTCCAGGCGGTTGGCGAGGACCTCGCCGTGCTCGGGAAACAGGTGGGCGTAGCGGCTCTTCGTGAACGACGCCGACCGGTGGCCGGCCCACTTCGCCACCTCCAGGTCGGACACGCCGGCGGCGACCCAGAGCGAGATGGCGGTGTGGCGCATGTCGTGATTGTGCCGACGCCGGCGCCGGCCCGGGCCACCGCTGGTAGCCACTGTCGGCGCCGTCGCGTCGGATCCGCGACCGAGCGACGACGGCGGCAGCCCGGGGAGCGCGAATCCTTGTGGAGGCGGTCTTTCGCCGCATCGGCACATCGCTACCGTGTCCTTGAAGCCTATTGCGCCCCGGCATGGGACCGGGCAAGACGACCCTGAGCCCGTCGGTTCGCCCAGTTGGTCCGGGAGCGCCACGCTGGCCATCCCCCTCCCACTTGGCTGCGCTCTCATCGCCGGGGGGCGTGTTCGACCCCTCGGGCCATGACCAGGCCCCCGAGGGCGGCGAGGTCGCGCTCGGCGTGGGACTGGCGGACGTAGAGGGCCAGGTCGGCCATCCGCTGGCTGACCACGGAGTCCAGTGCCGCCGGGGCAGGGCCGAGCGCCCGGCTGGCGTGGTCGATCACAGTGCCGGCGGCGAGGTCGGCGACGTGGCGGGTGCTGTAGGCGAGCCGGGCTGCCTCTTCCGTGGGCATCCCCGGCGCCGCGTCGATGGCGCCGGCGACGGCCATGGCCATGGCCCGTGCCGCTTCCACCCCGGCTTGGGCGGCGCCGAGGTGGGCCAGGCTGATGGGGTCGTCGCGCCACCGGGGCAGCAAGCGGGCCAAGAGCCCGGCCGCGCCCCCCGCCCAGACCGCAGCCACGCCGGCGGCGCCCCACCAGAACCCGGGCCGGTCGAGGTACCAGCCCGGTGGGCCCACCAGCGCGCCGGCGTCGAGGCGCAGGTCCAGGTCGACCGAGCGGGTGCCGGCTGCTGCGAGGGCCGGCGTGGCCCACTCACCTGGCGGGTGGGGCGCCACCCCGTCGCGGCCGAGATCGACGCACACGAGCTGGACCTCCTCGCCATGCCGGGCAGTGACCAGGGCCCGGTCGAGCATGGCCGCCCCGCTGCACCACCGCTTCGTGCCCCGCAGCCGCCACCCGGTGCCGTCACGGTCGATCGAAACCCTTCCATCAGCCTGCTCGGCCGCCCACACGCCGAACAGCGCCGGCCTGCCGTTGACGGAGGCCAGGTCCGGGCGGCCCGCCTCCCGGAGGATGGCGTGGCCGTCGGCATGGGCCTCGCCCAGCCGGCCCAGCGACAGCTCGACATGGCCGAGGTCCCACAACGCGCGGAACCGCTCGGCGGTGCCGCCCCGGCCGGGAACGGCGAGCTCGGCCAGCGACGCGGCTCGCCGTCGCAGCTCGTCGAGGGGCTCAACGGGGCCCGCTCCTGCGGGCGTGTCGAGCGGAGAAGTCAAGCGATCCTCACCGTTGCCACCAGTCCAGGCGGAACTCGCGTTGGCGGTAGGCACCGTCGGGCGGACCGAGGACGGCGTGGAGGTCAGCGTGGACCTCATCGCCGTGGCGGGCGTGGTCGGGGCTGTGGCCGAGCCAGTGGGCTGCGACCACGGTCCCATGCCGGTCGAGGCCCAGCACGGCTCGTTCGATGATGGCGGTCCACCCGGTGGCGTCGAAGTAGTACCCGAGCTCGCTGAGGACCACGAGGTCCGCAGGGTCGTCGGGCCAGTGCCCGGGGAGCGACGCCGTGGACAGCTCGACATTGGAGACCCCGGCCAGGCGCCGGGCGGCCATGGCCACCACGGTGGCCGACCCGTCGAAGGCGCTGACCCGATCGCATCTGGTGGCCAGGCGGGCCGTGAGCTCACCCGTGGCGCAGCCCGGCTCCACGCCGTGGCGGTACCGACGCCCAGGGAGCACGGCCATCGTGAGGTCGTAGCGCCGCTGCTCATAGGCCGAGCCCGCAAAGTCCCAATGGTCGCCCTCGGCCGCGTAGCGCGCCTCGAACGAAGCGGGATCTACGGGCACGGGACGACCACCTCAAACGGCCGCAGGTGGTGCTGCAGGAAGCCCGGCGGCACAATGGGCGGACCGAGGAGGTCGGTGAGCTGCGAACGGTAGGCCCCGAGGGCCCGCTTCTTGGCCGCCACGTCGACCGGCTCCACGGCTACCCGCTCGGCCGACCTGAGGAGACCCCCATCGATGCGCTCGTGATGCCAGGCCCAGATCGGGTACCACCACAAGCCGGCTCCGAGCCCGCTGGCCGCGTCGTCGGCGGCGATGCCCGCGGCCCGGTGATCGGGGTGGCCGTCGCCCGGCCAGGTGGACAGTACGGTGTCGCAGCCGGCCGCCCTGGTCGCGATCGAGCCCCCAAGCGCCTTGACATCGTCGGCCAGGCTGCCGTCAGCCCATCCCAGCCGCTCGACCCGGTCCGCGGGCAACCCCAGGGCGGCCAGGGCGACAGCGGCCTCGCCGACCCTGCGTCGGCGCAGGCCTGGACTGGCGGGATGGGAGGCCTCGCCGTCGGTGAGGAACAGCACCCGGACCGAGGCACCGCGGCGGTTGAGTGCGGCGATGGTGGCGCCCAGGCCCAGCGTCTCGTCGTCGGGATGGGGGGCGACGACCAGGACCGACCGCCAGCTGAGTGTCGGGCACTCCGGGCGCACCGCCAGCGCCGCTCGCCACACGGGCTCCGGGGTGCGGCTGGGCGCGGCTGGATCCCACGGCGCATGCTCCACGGCCAGTGGGGGGAACCACGCGCTAAGGCCCGGCCCGGGCGGCGTCGATCCCACGCCGCCGAGCATGTCACCTCCGACTCCGAGGCCTAGCGAGATGGTGCCCGAGGCGGCGCAGTGGTCGGTGGCGGTCGTCGTCCCCGCCCATGACGAGGCGGCACTGCTCCCCGCTTGCCTCGCCTCGGTCACTGTGGCCCGCGCCGCCGTGGCGGGCCGGGCCCTGGTCTCCACCTTCGTCGTCGCCGATGCGTGCGCCGATCCCACCGCAGCCGTCGCCCGGGCCCATGGGGCCGAGGTGATCGAGGTCAGTTACAGAAACGTCGGCGCGGCCAGGGCCAGCGGCGTGCGCGCCGCCCTTGACGTGCTGCGGATGGCCCCGGCCCAACACATCTGGCTGGCGTCGACGGATGCCGACACCGTGGTGCCTCCGGACTGGCTTGTCCATCAGCTCGACCTGGCCGATGGCGGCTTCGTTGCCGTGGCCGGCGTGGTGCGGGTCGATTCCTTCCTCGACCACCGCGCAGGCACCGAGTCGGCTTTCGCCACGCACTACGCCACGGAGCCGGGCGCTCCCCACACCCATGTCCATGGCGCCAACATCGGCGCCCGGGCCGATGCCTACCTGCGTGCCGGGGGATGGGAGGCGCTGAGTTTGGCGGAGGAGCACGACTTGTGGCGCCGTCTGCGGGCCGCGGACGAGCGCTGCCTGGCGACGACCACGCTCTGGGTCACCACCAGTGGGCGGGCCAAAGGTCGTGCCGATGGCGGTTTCGCCGACCTACTGGCTGGGCTCGTCGAAGGCAGCTGACACGCTCGAACCCGAGTAGACGGTCACTTCCGCTACCGGTGAAGGACGGCGAGATCGAGGTGGCCGGTCACCACCGATGGTGGGCTGGCCGGAAACGCTTCATGGGACCGTGACCGCGCCAGCCGAGCCCTCGTCAGCCGGTGAGACCTGTCGGCTTTGACCGATCGGGTTGGCCGCAGGGCGGCGAAGGATTCTCGAGCCGCGCTGCGGAGGACCACGGCCGCGATGTCGTCGCCGATGCGACCCTGGCTGAAAGCGGTCGCGGCGCCCACGATGTCGTCGGGCACGGCCTGCAGAGCCTTCGCCAGCGTTTGACAAGACTGTCTGCAAGCGCTGAGTCACCGAAGAGCCTTCCGCCGTCACGGGCTTCGCTCAGACCGTCCATGTACAGCAACATCAGGTCGCCGGGTGCCAGGATGCCGCTCAGGGACGGACGGGGTTCTGCTGCCATCGTCCCGAGTATCCCGCCCGGGACCTCGACCACCTCGACCTCGCCGGAGCGTCGCAGGACGAACGGGTGCGGGTGGCCACCGTTGACGAGCGCGAACGTGACCGACCGTCGCCGGCGACCCGGAGAACGATCACCTGGGCGGCGAGGAACGGCTCGTCGTCCCCTGCTCGGCCGAACCCGTAGTCCGGGGCCTCAAATAGCCCATAGAGGAACACCATCTCGATCCGGGCCGCCTCGGCGGGGTTCGGCAGTGGCGTAGGCGGCGCGGTCCGGGCGTGCACAGGGCACGCGCATCTCCTTGCTCGACCCGAATCGAACTGCACGCCGCCTGCGGAGTTTGACGCTCCGTACTCCGACGACCACTAAGCGTGCATCAACGTGTCGTATCTGGGTAGATGTATTGCACCCACCACAGGCTAAGGCAGTCTCAGACCTCCGCAGGTAGCGACCAGATAGTGCTCTGACCTGCGGGTTTGTAGGGCGGGGTTGTTGTAAAAAGCGTTGAAGATTGCTAGTCTTTCAACCATGAAGGTCTGCCGTGCCGCGCAAGGCATGCTGGCGGGTATGCCGGCTCCGAAGGATCTGCACCGGATTGAAAATGGCGGGCGGGTCGTGATCGCTGTCGGGACGACGGCACTGTTCGACTACGCAGCTGACGACGCCGAGCTGCGGAACCTGGTGGCGGTGACCCTGCCTTCGCTGGGCTTCACCGCTCGGCGGGTGGCCGAGGTGCTGGGCATCACCGAGGTGTACGTGTCGATGCTGCGCTCCCGGGTGCGAAAGGATGGCTCGGCCGCCCTGACCCGCCGGCGGGGCCGCCCACCGGCCCTGGGGGCCGCCGACGTGGCCAAGGCAGCACGCTGGCGAGCAGCCGGGGAGATCGACGCGGAGATCGGCCGACGATTGGGCGTGCACGCCACCACCGTGGCCCGCGCCCTGCCCCACACCTCCGACGCTGGTGCGCCTGAGAACGCTCAGCCCGTCCAGGATGTCCTGGTCCTCCCCAGCTCCACCGACGCCGCCGAGCACGATGCAGCACCGGTCGAAGAAGCGCCGGTCGAGCCCGAACCGGCCGTGGCGACCAGCCCGGCGACCAGCCCGGCGACCAGCCCCTTCACCGGTTCCGCTCGCATCACCACCGGTGTTGCGCGTTCTCGCTACGCCGGGGCGATGCTCCTCTATCCCTACCTGCACCGCGTCGGCGCCGAGGCGATCTTCGCCACTCTGGCCGGCGGCCCGGCTCGGCGCTACGACGATATGGCGGTCTTGAGCACCGCCACCCTTGGCGTCGCCCTCGGCATCGACACCGTCGAGGGCGCCAAGCACCTGCGCCGGGGCGAGGCCGGAGCCGCCGTCGGGCTGGGGATGACCCCGGAGCTGGCCACGCTGCGAGGTCGCCTTGGTAGCTTGGCTGATGACGGGGAGCCCCTCGCCCTCCAGCGGGCCTTTGCCACCGGGATGCTCGCCGCTGATCCTTGCGATGACCCGGTGTACTTCGTCGACGACCACTTCGTGGCCTACTCCGGAGCAAAGCCCGTGGCCAAGGGTTGGAACACCAAACGTCGCCACGCCCAGCCCGGCCGGGCCGACACGCTGGTGACCGACGCTCGGGGACGGGCGGTGGTCTTCGCCTCCGGTGAGGCGACCGGGCTGGTCGCCACCCTTCCCGGCGTGCTGGGCCAGCTCCGGGAGGTCATCGGGCCCCATGCGCAGGTTCTGCTCGGCTTCGACCGGGGTGGGGCCTACCCGTCGACCTTCCTCGCTTGCCGAGCCGCAGGGGCGCACTGGCTGACCTACCGGCGGGCCCCGCTGGTGAGCGTGGGCACTGCGCCGAAGAGGTCCTGGACGGTTCGTGACGGGCGGCGGGTCACCGTGATGCTGGCCGATGAGACCGTCGGCCTGGCCGGCTACGGCCCCGCCCGCCAGCTCAGCCTGTTCGAGGCCGGCGTGGTGGTGCTGCAGGTACTGACCAGTGACACCTCGGCCACCGGCGCATCGCTGCTGTGGTGGTTGCGTGCTCGCTGGAGGATCGAGAACGTGTTCAAGTACGCGTCCGACCACAACGGCATCGACAGCCTGGCCGACTACCGGATGGACATCGCCACCGACGAGAGAGCGGTCAAGAACCCGGCCCGGGCGTTGGCCCGAGGGGCAGTCGCAGCGGCGGAGACCGAGCTCGCTGAGGCCGAGCGAGCGCTGGCCCAGCTCCCCGGTGGTCCCGGCACCGTGGCGGAGATGAACGCGGCGCTACCAAGCTTGCAGCGCCGCATCGCCACGGCGGCCACCGCCGCGGAGCGGGCGAAGGTCGAGCTGACGGCCGTGCCGGCCAAGATCCTCGCCACTGTGCTGGACCCCGAGGCCAAGCGAGCACGGCCCCGTCTGGCCCGTCGGGGCCTACAGATGGTCCTGCGACTGCTCGCCTTCAACGCCGAGGCGTGGCTGGCTGAGCATTTCAACGCCTACCTGGTCGACCCGAACGAGTACCGGGCGATCCTGCGACACCTACTGCACCTCGGTGGGCAGGTCGACTATTCGACCAAAGGGATCGTCGTCACCCTGGACCGCCCGGACAGCCCACGGGTGGCCCGCGCTCTGGAACTGCTGGCCGAGGAGCTCAACGCCACGCCGGCGTGCCTTCCCGGTGACCGTCGCCAGCTCGCCTATCGAGTGGCTGAGGCATCGTGAGTTTCAACAGCGACCTTCGCCCTACTTGCGGAGGTCTGAGTCTAGTCTCGGCTAGTCGCGGCTCTTGTTCTTTCTTTTCTTGAAGCTTCTTATCCGTAGCATCACGCTCCTTTTGTAGTGGCTCAGACAGTAACGCTTCCCGTATCTCCTGACTCTGCACCATGACACCTACACCGTAACGGCTCGGACCCCAGTGCTTTTCTTCAGGCAGGTGAGCGACGAACATACCCGCGAGGACTGAAAAGTATGCCATCTGTCCTAGCGGTCGATTGTTGTAAGTGTCGGTGCGGTCTAATATGGCTTCGCAATGAGCGCGAAAACAGGTGAGCCGCTAAACCCCTCGTATGACCGGCAGTCAATAAGGTGAGCCGGCTTGGTGTGATAGGTGAGCGGGAGATTCTCTTGTTCAAGTGCGCCAACGGTGCCGGTCCGAACCATCGGCCGGTCGAGGGGGGTGAGTATCCCTACATAAGCAACCTCACCTCCCAGCCCTAAGGTTTTGATGTTGCTATTCGGAATCAGTGAGTCCTCGGGGGTTGAGAATACGGATTGCTCGGACCCTTTGAAACGAGCAATCGCCAGATCTACACCGGGAAGCGGTCGATGCCAGTCGTTGATTGTCAGCGCCGGGTACATTCCGCGAGTGACCCTAGGAATCGCGGCTTGCACTTCAATGTTCGTTTGATCGGCGAGCGTTCCCACGGTGGGCGCTCCCACGGCCCCCAACTCAGGCCAATCAAATACTCGGCCCGCCGCTCTACGGGGTGAGCTAAGTATGTCATCGCCTTCGCGAGGACCAAGCATGGAGTCGAGCGCCGATGGCATTGGCAAGGGTTAGCCGTACGAACCTCGCGCATGCTGGGGAACCCATCTTGAACCCATCCGGACCCATTCGTTGCGAATGAGTTCGTGACGCACCCTACCTGACCTGCGGTTCTTAGCTTAGAGGTGAACCCTTGTGACTCCATCCTTCGGGATCATCGCGCAGTGCAGCAGCGCGACGTGAGCATTGAGCCGTCGCCGCCTCGCGTACGCGAGTTCTTGTTTCTTGCTCCGCATGGGTTCATGGGTTCACCTCGGCTCCGGGCATCCCTGCGCTCCTGCGCCTGCGCACGGCCGCCAGCACGAGGAGCACCAGCCCGAAGGACGCCACCCCCGAGGCGATGGCAAGGCCGTACTGGGCGGTCCTCGGGGTGCCCGGCGTGACGGCGCTGAACTGAGCCACCGCGCTGTAGATGTCCTGCGACTGGGTCGCTTCGTCGCCGTTGCGCGTGTCGTCCCAGGCGAGCACCGTGAAGTCCTTCGTCGAGGCGATGCCGGGCGCTTGGCGGATGTCGGAGTTGCCGTACCACACCCCGATTCTCCGGCTGATGGAGCGGTCGCTCATCCGGACGTTCGGGGACCAGCTCGTCGCGTTGTCGACCGATGAGGTCATGTACACGTCGTTGGCGAAGTTGCCCCCATCGTTTCGGAAGTCCCACCACGCCACGTCGACCCGTCCGTTCGGCGAGATGGCAATGTTGGGATGGAAATGCCCGACCAGTCTGGCGGGCTCCCCGTCGTCGTTGAGGGTGACAGCGCTGCTCCACGTGTCGCCTCGGTCCAGGGAGCGGATATGGAAGATGTTCTGCACCCACTTGGCCCCTTGCGGTCCCTGGTGCTCGTAGACCAGGTGCAACGTGCCCTGCGCTCCGCCCTGCGGGCTCCACCTGAGCACCGGGTAATACAGGACGTCGGGCAACGGGCTCAGCTCGCGTACGGTGAACGTGCGCCCTCCGTCGGTCGAGCGGGAGAGGTAGGTGCCGCTGTTGTCCAGCTGCGGCCCTCGCAGCAGCCGGGCCGCCCAGACCGAATACAGGTTGCCCTCGCCGTCGAGGGTGAGCGCCGGCCAGCTGAAGTCTATGACCGACACGGGCGGGGTCCGGTCCATCTTCGCTGCGCTGGCCAGTGCCTGGCGGACCGGCTCGGGTTCGAAGTAGCCGCCCGTGAGGTCGATCGGCTCGGAGAAGGTGCGTCCACCATCGCGGGAGACGGCGGTCATGGGCCGGTTGCGGTCCCGGTGGCTCGATGTCCAGCCCACGTGCACGATGTCCTGCGCTGCGCTCTTCGTATCCACCACCAGGGTGGACACGGGACGGTTGTTCTCCTGCGCATCACCGACCAGCCCGCGGGCCTGGCGCACGATGGTGGTCTCCCAGGTCTCGCCGAAGTCAGCCGACCGGGACAGGATGACGCTTACGTTTCCCCGCCATCCCCCGCCCTGGCCGATGGGCCAGTCGCTGAGGGTGTCTCCGGTATCCCAGCCGGCGTAGGCGTAGTAGACGGTGCCGCCCCGTCCGAACGCGACCACGGCCTGGGCAGGCCCCGTCTCCGTCTGGAAGCAGAAGGGATAGTCCTTGTGCATTGGCGACGCCTCGGGGCGGCCCCACGTACGACCACCGTCGGAAGAGCGCAGGAACCCGCACCCCCGGCTGCGGACCTCTGCGGCCACGGCGGCGACACGGTTCGGGTTTGCCGGGTCGACGGCGATGACCGGCGTGGCGTAGGTCCGGTTCGGGTTGACGTCCGTGCGAGTGGCGTTGACCGCACTGGTGACCCGAATCGGCGCCAGCGGGCCGGCGAGGACGGCCGGGATCCCTAGGAGCATCGGCGTGAGCGCTACAAGCACGAGGCCATCAAGGAGGCGGCGTTTCGTCACGCCGGCTTCTCAGTCGGCTCGGCCTTGCGCGACGTCACGGCTCGGGCCATGAACAAACCGAGGCATCCGACGAAGGCGAAGGCCCCGAGTCCGACGAGGACCAGTTGCCCGACGCCGACGCCGCCCCCCTTGATCAGGGCGTTCGACCGCGCTTCCAGCTCGAGACCGCTCGCCACTGCGACGGCCTGACCCTCGCGGCCTGAGACCGTGAATGCAGCCCGCCCGGGGATGCGGTTGGGCTTTCCCGAAGAGTCGGCCTGCACGGCGTACAGGACGTAGCGACCTGGTGCGGTCTCGGTCGGGATCCGCACGGTGCCGCTGATGTCCTGGTTGGGGGTGGGGTCCAGCGCGGCCAGTACCGGCCCGTCGAGGGCGTTGAAGCGGATCGACACCTTTGTGTTCACCGGGTAGGAAAACCCACTGACGGACACGTCTCCGCCGGGGATTCCGCGCTCGGGGTTGACCTTCAGCATGGAGAAATTGTGGCGGGCGAACGCCGGGGTACCGAATGCCATGACGAAAAGGAGGGCGAGGCCGGTCGTGGCCGGCCAACGGTGCCTCCGAATACCTCGGTCGCCTAGCGCCGACGGCACTAACCCTCCTGAAACCCGCAAAGCATCCCCCTGTCGTGACCGTCCAAGCCAGTTGAGCAGCTGGCCCCAGCTACCCGATCAGCCCAGTGCCTATCCTCAGGGAGCGACGGAATCAATAGGTGTCCTGAGCACTTACCTCGCCGACCACCAGTCGCCGCTACCTGTCCAGCCTGTCCCCTCGAGCGAGCTGTGGCCCCTCGCTCGAGGCGAGGACTTGCTGGGGGAGACAGGGGCCCTCTAGATGTTAAACGCATCTATTGATCCAGCTGGCAGTTGCCACTAGCAATCCCTAGATTACGCGCCAGCAGCCTCGCTGCTGGCCGACCCGGGGGGAACGGCCATCAGAAAGCTTTTCGCACAGGTCTTCGCCTGCACGCTGCCGGTCCTGGTCCTGACCTCGGCGGCGTCGGCCCAGGAGACGGCGAAGGCGGTGGTGACCGATGCCGTCCAGGTGACGGCCGATCCGAACCCGGTACGGGCGCACGCCACCCCGCTGTTGGCCCGCAATCCCAAGAACGGCGAGCTGGTGGTAGCCGACGTCGACGTACGCGGCTCACGCGAGTGCGCCGTCCAGATCTCCTCTGACGACGGACGGAGCTGGTTCCCGGGGGGCGAGATTCAGGAGAAGCCGTACACCGACTGCTCCATCGGCGCCGAGTATGGCCCCCACGTGATGCCGTTCTTCGACCGGAACGGGGTGCTGTACGTGGTCACCACCGCCAATGACCCCAAGGACCTGTTCGAGCAGTCCCGAGCGCCCACTCCTGAGTTTCCCCGAAACCGCTCCTTCGTCCCCCGCAACGTCTACCTGGCGCGCTCGACCGACGGCGGCCGCAGCTTCGACGTGCGGCTCGTCTACCAGGGCCCCAAGGAGGATCCTCACCACGGCTACAACTACGCACCGGTCGGCGCCGTGGACCCGGACAACCCGAACTACGTCTACGTCGGCTGGACCCAGGGCGAGTGGCAGAGCCCCAAGGAGCCGTCCAAGGCCGTCGTCTCCGCTTCGAGCGACGGCGGCCGGACATTCGCTCCGCCCTATGACATCAGCCAGTTGTCGGGGAGCGAGCACCCGTGGCTATCCGTCGGACGAGGAGGAGTCGTCCATGCCTCCCACTGGTCGAAAGGCTTCGGCAAGCCCCTGGCCAGCCCCAGCCTGCCCATCCCGATCGCCCGCCAGGACCCCGCTCCCATCTACTACGTCTCCTCCCGTGACCACGGCAAGACCTGGAACCGCATGGAGATCGACCCGGGCGTGCAGGCGTACTATCGCCCGCCCGTGATCGCCGCCGACCCCAACTCCGATGCGGTCTACGTCGTCTGGTACAGCACCGTCGAGCCCATGAACTTCGCCCTCACGGGCCAGGGAGCCGACCGCACCGAGATCTTCCTCCGAGCCTCCCTGGATGGCGGCAAGACCTGGGGTGAGCGCCGCACGGTCAATGACGACGCCGGCAAGGGCTTCAACCACTCCCTGCCCGGCGTCTCCATCGCTCCGAACGGGCGCGTCGACATCGCCTGGAGCGATTCCCGCAACAGCCCCCGCCCCCAGGCCAGCCCGGGCCGGGACAAGGGTCTCCTCGACATCTACTACGCATCCTCCGAGGACCAGGGCCGGACCTTCAGCCCGAACCAGAAGATCAACGACCGGGCCATCGATCGTTCCCTGGGTGTGTGGTCCAACAGCGTGAACGCGTCCGTGGCCACCGGGATGGCATCGACGAACTCCGAGGTGGACTTCGCCTGGCAGGAGCCGCGGGCCGGATCAAACGTCGGCCAGTCCGAGGACGTCTATTTCGCCACGATGCAACGGGCTGGGACGGCCCTCCCGGCGCGCAACGACACGTCCGTGCCGGCCTGGGCGGAGATCGGCGCCGGGGTCGCCGTCGGGCTGGGCGTCGGAATGGCGCTCATGTGGGCCATCGCCCGGCGGAACCGACCCCGAGCCAGTCCGGCGTGAGAGCGAGTCAGCGCCGCGGCCGCAACCTCGCCGTCGCCGGGGCCGTTCTGGTCGCTGTCGTGGGGGTCTCGCCGGCAGGGGCGGCGAGGGAGCCGGTGGTGACCGCAGCGGTACAGGTCACTTCCGATCCCTCGTACGTGCGGGCGCACTCCTCGCCCCAGATCGCCCGCAATCCCAGGACCGGAGAGCTCGTGATCGTGGATGGAAACGCCCGTGGGGACCGTACATGTGAGGTTTCGATCTCGGCCGACGACGGTCGGAGTTGGTCCCCGGGCGGGAGTCCCATGATGGCGCCGTTCAGCGACTGCACGCTGTACGGCGAGTTCGGCCCGTATGCCTCCCTTGCCTTCTCCTCGGACGGGACCCTGTTCATGTCCTTCGTCGGCAGTGAGTTGCTGCCCCGCCTGCGCGACGATGTGCCCCGCCACCTCTTTCTCGCCCGATCCTCCGATGGCGGTCGGTCCTTCGCCACCACCCGGGTCTATGAGGCACCGGACGGGAACAAGGACCGCGGCCTCAACAAGAGCCCGACGCTGGCTCTCGACCCGTCCGACCCGAAGCGGGTCTATGTCGGCTGGGGCATGGGAGTTTTCGCCAACTCCAAGGAGAAGCGCCGGAGCATGGTGGCGGCGTCGGCCGACGGCGGCCGGAGCTTCGTCGAACCCGTAGACGTCAGCGACGACCAGGGGGGCATCTTCCCGTCGCTCGCGGTGGGATCCGACGGCGTCGTCCATGGAGTGTACTGGGCCCGGTCGTTTCCCGTGTTGCCTCCCAACCGCCCGGTGCCCGGGATCGGAGACGCCGGTCCGGTGCTACCCGTCTACTACGTGCGCTCCACCGACCACGGCAGGACCTGGACCCGTGAACCACTGGACCCGGGCAGCCAACGTGACAGCCGCTCGCCCATGATCGCCGCCGACCCGAAGTCCTCGGCCGTCTACATCACCTGGTGGGGTCACCGGACCGCGAACAACGCGGCGGCGGGCTTCAATGAAGATCGGGACATCTTCTTTCGGGCCTCCCGTGACGGCGGCAAGTCCTGGGACGAGCGCAAGACCCTCAACGACGACTTCAGCGGGGGCGGCCGCCAGAATCAGTTCGACCCAGGGATCGCCATCGCCCCCAGCGGGAGAGTCGACGTCGTCTGGTACGACGGGCGTCACAGCCCGTCGCCCGCTGACGACATCGGCTCAGGCCTCCAGGACGTCTACTACAGCTCATCCGGCGACCAGGGCCGGACCTTCAGCGCCAACCGACGAATCACCGATCGCAGCATCGACCGCACGATCGGTGTCTGGGGCAACAACATCGGCAGTCACACCAATGTCGGCGTCGCATCCACCGACGGCTCGGTGTACGTGGCGTGGCAGGACTCGCGAAACGCAAACCGCGACAACAACTCCGAGGACATCTACACAGCCTCGCTCAAGCTGAGCGGGCCCACCATGGCTCCAGCCACGAAGGACTCACTCAACGTCGGCCGCCTGTTCGCTGGCGCAGCCCTCGGCCTCGGGTTGGCGATGCTGCTGGCATGGGGGATGACGCGCCGGCCGACGGCAGATCCGTCGTAGGCCGGTACCGGGGATCGAGTCTGTGGCCGGCGACGCATCTGCGGCTGGGGAAGATCCCGGCCCGGATATACCAGCGGTCGCGTGGCTGACTTCCTCCGAGGCGGCGGCTCGACTCGGAGTAAAGCGGGCCACGCTTTACGCCTACGTGAGCCGAGGCATCCTCGGTAGAACTCAACGCGCCTCGGGCTGCGCCAGCTATTTCTCGGCTACGGAGATCGCACGGGTCGCTACCGAGCGCAGCAGGCGGAGGGGTCAGGGCCGGACGACTCAGCCCTGACGTGCGCGTCCGGGCGCGAACCCAGCGCGCCCCGCACTTGCCACTCGCTCCAAGTAGCAGGGCCCAGACGCCGGCCCACGGCACCAGTGGAACCCTGTATCGGCGTGCTGCGTGCTCGGAGTTTTGACGGGACGAGGTTGCCTGACATGGAGAGGGTCACGGGAGACGCGATCGGTGTAAGGCCCGCCAGGATGTGGCCCGATGCGACAGTAACCTGCCGCTCCAACCTTCTGTTCCCCGGGGTTGATGAGCCCGGGACGCCGCCGGGTGTCGGCGGCCGTCAGATCCTGAACGGAGACGGCCAAGAATCGACTCACGCTGCGAGTCGGGCACCACCACCCGCTGAACGAACACCGAACCTCCCTTCCGCAACGGGCTGCTCGTCGAGCGCGTCTAGGACGAGGCGGCGGCGTGATCGGCGTGCGCGACGACACCGCGACGATGGCCTGCCCGGTGTGCACCGAGAGCTTCGAGCCCGCAGGCCGCCAGCGGTTCTGCTCAACATCCCTTCCCCGGCAGTTCAGTCCGCGGGACAAGGTTGCCCTACCGACTTTCTGGCGAGGCGGAGCTGAAGGCGTGGCTCGCATCGGGACCGGACGCAGAGATCCGCCGCCTCGTCCTTCCATGGGCTGGGTACGATGGGGGTGATGTCGGTCCGTCCCGCCACGCCGTGGACGTACGACGACTACGTCGACTTCCCCGACGACGGCAGGCGCTACGAGATCGTGGAAGGTGAGATCTACGTGACGCCCGCAGCCAACACCCACCACCAGGACATCGTTGGTCTGGTCTTTCGCCGCATCGCCGACCACGTCGAGCACCACGGTGGCGGCCGGGTGTTCGTCGCCCCCTACGACGTCGTGCTCTCACCGACCAACGTGGTCGAGCCCGACGTGCTCTTCGTCGCCGATGCCGACACGCATCGGGTCACCAAGGCCAACCTGCAAGGCCCCCCGACGCTGGCCGTGGAGGTGCTGTCCGACCCTCGTCACGACCGGGTCCGAAAGCGTGCGCTCTACGCCAAGTTCGGGGTGAAGGAGTACTGGATCATCGACCCCATCGGCGAGCGGGTCGAGGTCTACCGGCTCGAGGGCGACCGCTATCCCACGCCGACGATCCTGGAAGCGGGCGACACCCTCACCACCGATCTCCTGCCTGCCCTGTCGATCGACGTCGCCGCCCTGCTGGCGGCCGGTCAGTAGCGACCACCCAGCGCAGAGTGGTCAACGCGCGGCCCCATACGACCCCGATTGACCAATCTCCCGTTTCAGCCGTTCAGGCGACGCCGGCGAAACGGAGCAGGTCGGCCATGGTGAAGGCTTCGGCTTCGGACGACGGCAGGTCGGGACGCCACGCCGGCTGCTGGCGCAGGAACGACGAGGGGTCACCCTTGAGCAGGCCGATCAG
>JBBSIS010000035.1:0-21147 GCA_038231955.1 Acidimicrobiales bacterium | reverse complement strand
GGCACCGACGTCGAGGGCATACCGGTGTTCGACACCGTCGCCGAGGCGGTGGCGGCCACCGGCGCCGATGCCAGCCTGGTCTTCGTGCCCGCTCGGTTCGCAGCGGCGGCGATCACCGAGGCCGGCGACGCCGGCGTCGCCCTGGTTGTCTGCATCACCGAGGGGATACCGATGCACGACGAGGCCCGGGTGTTCCATCACCTGGCTCGTAACTGCCCTGGCACACGACTGCTGGGCCCGAACTGCCCGGGGGTCATCTCGCCCGGCCAGGCCAACATCGGCATCACGCCGGCGGAGATCGCCATGCCCGGCGGTCCGGTGGGCGTGGTGTCGCGATCGGGCACGCTCACCTACCAGGCGTTGCAGGAGCTGACCCGCCACGGGATCGGCCAGACCACGTGCGTGGGGATCGGTGGCGATCCGGTGCCGGGCACCGGCTTCATCGACTGCCTCCGGCACTTCCAGGCCGATCCCGAGACGAGGGCCGTCATCCTCATCGGGGAGATCGGCGGTGCCGACGAGGAGGCCGCCGCCGCGTTCATCGCCGCGGAGATGGACAAGCCCGTCGTCGCCTATGTGGCCGGCGTGACCGCGCCCCCGGGCCGCCGCATGGGCCACGCCGGCGCCATCGTTTCCGGTGGCAAGGGTGGGGCAGCCGAGAAGATCGCCCTGCTGCGGGAAGCCGGCGCCCACGTCGTCGTCGACCCCACCGCCCTGGGCACTCGCATGGCCCAGGTTCTCGCCGAATGACAGTACTCGCCGGTTGAGCGGCGCCGCCCGAGTCGGGTGCTCGGGCTGGATCTACCGCCACTGGCGGGGGACGGTGTACCCGGAGTCGCTCACCCAGAAGGAGTGGTTCGGTCACTACGCCAACCGGCCACGACGAGACCTACGACATCCTGCGCCGCCACGGCGCTGCGCTGTGTATCCACGACCTGCTGGCCGGCCACCCCTGGGAGCGCACCACCGACTGGACCTATGTCCGCTTCCACGGCCCGCATGCCACCGAGGCCGCTTACCAGGGCCGGTACGGTTCCGACGGCCTGTCCTGGATGGCTGACCGGCTCTCTGCCTGGCTGGCCGAAGGCCACGATGTCTACGCCTACTTCAACAACGACGACTCGGGCTACGCCGTCCAGGACGCCCGCGGGCTGGCTGAGCGCCTGCGGTCGCCTCGATGACCCAGCCGTGGTGGCAGACGGGAGTTCTCTACCAAATCTATCCCCGATCCTTCCTCGACACCGACGGGAATGGGATCGGCGACCTGGAGGGGGTTCGCCGTCGGATCGCCTACCTGCGCGACCTCGGTGTCGACGGCGTGTGGCTGTCGCCGATCTACCGGTCGCCCATGGCCGACTTCGGCTACGACGTGAGCGACCACTGCGACATCGACCCCGTCTTCGGCGACCTTGCCGCGTTCGACCGCCTGCTCGACGAGGCCCACGCCGGCGGCCTGCGCGTCCTGCTCGACTGGATCCCCAACCACACCAGCAACCGCCACCCGTGGTTCCAGGAGTCACGGTCGTCACCAGCCTCACCGAAGCGGGACTGGTACGTGTGGCGTGACGGCCGTGACGATGCCACCCCGCCGAACAACTGGCGGGCCGCGTTCGGGGGACCGGCGTGGACGTGGGACCAGACCACCGAGCAGTGGTACCTCCACCTGTTCCTCCCGGAGCAGCCCGACCTCGACTGGGCCAACCCCGCCGTGGTCGGGGCCATGCACGGCGTCCTGCAGTTCTGGCTCGACCGGGGCGTCGACGGGTTCCGGGCCGACGTGGTCCACCTCATCGGCAAGGACCAAGAGCTGCCCGATCAGCCACCCGAGCTGGCTGACGTCCATCTGGCCGGTGTCCACGATCACCCGGCCACCCATCCCCTCCTACGCGGCATACGACAAGTGCTCGACGCCTACCCGGGGGATCGGGTGATGGTCGGTGAGGTCAACCTCGGCTCGGCGGCCCTCCTCGCCCCCTATTACGGCGCCGACGACGAGCTGCACATGGTGTTCAACTTCTCCCTCCTCCATGCGCGATGGGACGCGGCCCGATGGGCTGCACTGGTCGAGGAGTCCGATGCCGCCCTGAAACCAGCCGACGCGTGGCCGGTGTGGGTGTTGTCGAACCACGACACGCCCCGGCACCGCAGCCGGTATGGCGGCTCCGAGTCCAGGGCACGGGTCGCCGCTGCCGTCCTGCTGACGTTGCGGGGCACGCCCTTCCTCTACGCCGGTGAGGAGCTGGGCCTGACCGACGCCGAGATCCCGGCGGACGCGAAGGTCGACCCCGGCGGCCGCGACGGTTGCCGGGCGCCGGTCCCATGGGACAGGTCCGCGAACTACGGGTGGGCCGACGATCCCTGGCTGCCGTGGCCGCCCGAAGCCGGGACCCGCAACGCAACCGCCCAGGAGGCCGACTCCGCGTCGATACTGCAGCTCTACCGGCGGCTGCTGGCCGCCCGCCGGGACAGCCCGGCGTTGCACGGGGGAGAGTGGCGGAGCCTCCCTGCCGCGCCCGGCGTCCTGGCCTACGAGCGGCGGTCCGGCGACGACGTGCGGCGGGTGGTGGCCAACTTCGGCGACGATCTCGTCGTCCGGGTGGCGGCGACCGAGGGCTGGGCAGTCGAGGTCAGCACCGACGGTCACGGCGAGGGTGGCCCGTGGGATGGGCGGCTCCGGCCGGAGTCTGCGGTCGTCCTGCGCCCCTCCGGGTAGGAACCTCGCCATGCACGAGCGGTGGTACAAGCAGGCGGTCGTCTACTGCCTCGACGTCGAGACTTTCCAAGACTCCGACGGCGACGGCGTCGGAGACCTGCCCGGGCTGACGTCGCGCCTCGACTACTTGGCCCGGTTGGGCGTCACCTGTCTGTGGCTCAATCCCGTCCATCCCACCCCCAACCGCGACGACGGTTACGACGTGGCCGACTTCTACGGCGTCGACCCCCGGCTGGGCACCCTCGGCGATTTCGTCGAGCTGGTCCACCAGGCCGAGAACCGCGGCCTGCGGGTCATCATCGACCTGGTCGTCAACCACACCTCCGACGAGCACCCGTGGTTCCAGTCCGCCCGCGCCGACCCGGCGTCGCCCTATCGCGACTTCTACGTGTGGTCGACAGAGGAGCCCACCGACCGGCGCCAGGGGATGGTCTTCCCTGGGGAGCAGAAGGAGACATGGACCTGGGACGATGTGGCCCAAGCCTGGTACTACCACCGCTTCTACGACTTCCAGCCCGACCTCAACACCGAGAACCCGGCCGTACGGGACGAGATCCGCAAGATCATGGCCTTCTGGCTGCAGCTGGGCGTACGCGGGTTCCGGATGGACGCCGCCCCCTTCGTCATCGAGCTGACCAAGCCCAACGAGGCCCAGCCCCGCAAGGAGTTCGACTACCTGCGCGAGTTCCGTGAGCACCTGTCGTGGCGGCGGGGCGACGCCCTGGTGCTGGCCGAGGCCAACGTGGAGCGCGAGGAGTTGGTCCAGTACTTCGGTTCCGGCGATCGCCTGCCCATGCTGTTCAACTTCTTGTTGAACCAACGCCTGTTCCTGGCCCTGGCCCGGGCCGACGCCGGACCCATCACCTCGGCGCTGGAAGCGGCGCCGGCCATCCCCGCGAGTTGCCAGTGGGCGACGTTCCTTCGCAACCACGATGAGGTCGACCTGGGCCGGCTGAGCGACCGTGAACGGGCCGACTGCTTCGAGGCGTTCGGGCCCGATCCCTCCCACCAGCTCTACGGCCGCGGCATCCGGCGGCGCCTGGCGCCCATGCTGGGCAACGACCGCCGTCGCATCGAGATGGCCTACAGCCTTCAGTTCACCCTGCCCGGGACGCCAGTCCTCCGCTACGGCGAAGAGATCGGCATGGGCGACGACCTGTCGCTGAAGGAACGGGAGGCGATCCGCACCCCGATGCAGTGGTCCGACGGCGACAACGCCGGTTTCTCCACCGCTCCGGCCAAGGCGCTGTGCCGACCGGTAATCGCCGACGGCGATTTCGGCTACCCGTCGGTCAACGTCGCGGCCCAGCGCCGCGACCCCGGGTCGCTGCTGCACTGGATGGAGCGGATGCTGCACACCCTGCGCGAATGTCCCGAGTTCGGTGTGGGGACGTGCCATCCGCTGGACACCGGGGAGGCGGCGGTCCTGGCGCTGCGGTATGAAGCACCGGGCGGGGTGATGCTGGCGGTGACGAACCTCGGCGCCCGGCGGCGCACCGTCGACCTCGGCACCCAGCCCGGCCAGGAGGGCGACCCGGTGGAGGTCTTCGCCGACCGGGCCTACGAGGCGGTGCCGGCCGATCTCGGCCGCATCGACGTGGCCGCCTACGGCTACCGCTGGATCCGGCTGCGGGAGACACCCGGCTGCTGAACCCTGTGATGGGCAGATGGGCTACCCGGGTAGACGGCCTTCCTCGACTGCGTCCGCCATCTTCTCCAGCGAGTCACCGGCGGTCGGCCCGCTCGCTTCCTGCAGCGGCGAGGTCGACGTTTCCGGCCCGGGCGGCACGGGATTCATGACCGGGGCCGGATCGGTGTCGAGCGGCGGCAGATCCGGCGCGGCACCTGCCAGTTCGTCGTCGGAGAGGAGATCGGGCTCGTCCTCGGCCAGGTCGCGCTGCGGTTCCGGGGGATCGGTGGCGCCCATGACCTATGACTTACCCATGGTTCCGGGCGCAGCAATCCGGGGAGAACCGAGGCGTGGCAGATCGACGGATCGTGTGGAAAGTGGTGGGTGCGTTCAGCGGCATCGTCGCCGGCTCGGTGACCCGGTCCGCCCTACGGTCCGGATGGCGACGGGCGAAGGGCGGCGACCCGCCGACCAACCCGGCGGCACCCGGCACCCGATGGTCGGAGGCCATCTCGTGGGCGGCGGCGTCGGGTGTGGCCATGGCCGTCACCCGCCTGGTCGCCCAGCGGGGGGCGGCCGAGGCGTGGAGGGCCACGACCGGCGACTACCCACCGGGGCTGGAGGCCGTCGGCCCCTGATCCCTGGGCAAGACTGTGTTCCATGACTGAGATCGCGCCCGATGTCGAGCGACCCGACGTGGACCGCCCCGAGGTCGACGACGGTGACGACGACGACCTGGCCCACTACGCCCGCAACGACGAGCTGAGCGCGGCCCGAAAGCAGGGCCGGGCCGTGAAGGCACTGTGCGGGACGCTGTTCCATCCCCACGCCGACCCCAGCCGGCTGCCGGTCTGCGTCGTCTGCAAGGATCTCGCCGCCTCGTACCGTTGAACGTCGGCCGTTGAACGTCACCGCTGAGCCCGACGCCTACCTGAACCCCACCTCCTTGCCGATAAGGAACCCGCCGTAGGTCAGGCCGGCGGCGAGGGCCAGGCCCAGGTAGGCGCCGACGGAGAGGTAAAGGGCAAGAAGGGTCAGCTTCCACACCAGCACGGCCAGCACCGCGGCGCCGGCCACCGGCTGGAGCCGGACGAGGGTGAGGTTGGGCGGCGACGAGCTCGACCGGGCCATCAGGATCTGGGCGACCATGGCCACGACCAGAAGAAATGCGATCGTGCCCGGCAGGGAGTTCGGCGACTGGATGGCGGTCCGGGTCAGGCCGGGGGGAACCCGGTGCCACGGGAAGAACAGCATGTCGACGAGGAGCCCGGCACCGACGCGCACGACCACCTTCTCGCCCCGGCTCAGAGTGCTGAAGATCACGCCCGTCCCTCGTACAAAGTCCGACAAGGATGGCACGAAAGGGCGGTACGGTGCGCTGTGCTGCGCATCGGAGTGCTGGCCTCGGGAGGGGGAAGCAACCTGGAGGCGATCCTGCACGCCGAGCTCCCGGTCGTCGCCGTGGTGGTCGACCGGCCGTGCGGGGCGACGGCGGTGGCCGACGCGGCAGGTGTGCCGTCGACCGTCGTGCCTCGGCGACCCGATCGGCTGGCCTTCACCCACGACGTGGTCGACGCCTTGGCCGCGCAGGATGTCGACGTGGTGGTGATGGCGGGGTTCATGACCATTCTGGACAAGCCCATCTTCGACGCCTATGACGGGCGGGTGCTGAACACCCATCCGTCGCTGCTCCCGGCGTTCCGCGGCGCCCGCGCCGTGCCCGAGGCCCTGGCTGCCGGCGTCAAGGTCACCGGCTGCACCGTGCACGTCGCCACCCTCGAGGTGGACAGCGGGCCGATCCTGGCCCAGGAGGCGGTGCCGGTGCTCGACGGTGACACGGTGGAGTCGTTGCACGACCGCATCAAGGACGTGGAACACCGCTTGTACCCCGAGACGATCCGCCGATTCATCTCGCAGGGACAGGTCATCTCGCAGGGACAGGTCATCTCGTGAGGGCGCTGCTGTCGGTGTACGACAAGACCGGTCTGGTCGACCTGGCGCGTGGGCTGGTGGGCCTGGGTTGGGAGCTGGTGTCCAGTGGCGGCACGTCGGCGGCCTTGACGGACGCCGGCATCCCGGTGACGCCCGTCGAGGCGGTGACCGGCAGCCCGGAGATGTTGGGTGGGCGGGTCAAGACCCTCCACCCCGCCATCCACGGCGGCATCCTGGCCGATCGCGACCGCCCCGAGCACCTGGCCGACCTGCTGGCCCAGAACATCGCCGCCATCGGCCTGGTCGTATGCAACCTGTACCCGTTCGCTTCGCAGCCCTCGATCGAGATGATCGACATCGGCGGCCCCACCATGGTGCGGGCCGCGGCCAAGAACCACGCCCACGTGGGCGTGGTGGTCGACCCGGGCGAGTACCCGGGTGTGCTCGCTGAGCTGGCACGCGACGGTCTGCTGGGACCGACGACCCGCCGTCGCCTGGCCAGGGCCGCGTTCGCCCACACCACGTCCTACGACGCCGCCATCGTGGCGTGGCTCGACGAGGGCCCGGGCAGTATGGCCGTCCTGCCGGCCACACTTCGTCTCGAGCTGGAGCGGGCGGGGGGCGAGCTCCGCTACGGCGAGAACCCGCACCAGCAGGGGGCCCGCTACCGCCAGGTCGGCGCCCACAGCTGGTGGGACGACGTCGTCCAGCACGCCGGTCTGCCCCTGTCGTACCTGAACCTGTTCGACGCCGCCGCCGCCTGGCAGCTCGTACACGACCTGGGCCCGAGCGGCCCCCTGAGCGGGGACCTGGGCCCGAGCGGCCCCCTGAGCGGGGGGCGGGGCCAGGGACCAGCTGTCGCCATCATCAAGCACGCCAACCCGTGCGGGGCCGCCGTCGCCGGCGACCTCGCCACCGCGTACCGGCTGGCCTACGAGTGCGACGAGAAGTCGGCGTTCGGCGGGATCGTGGCTCTGAACCGCCCGATCGACGAGGCGACCGCGTCGCTCATGGTGGCCGCCGCCCAAGCCGACGTCGTCATCGCTCCCTCCTATGAACCGGGGACCATCGACGCCCTCGTCGCCAAGCGCAAGAACACCCGGCTGTTGCAGGCGCCGGCCCCGGGGCAGGAGCAGATGCACGTCCGCCAGATCAGCGGCGGCTTCCTGGTGCAGGAGCCGTACCGCTTCGCCGCCGCCCGGGCGGAGTGGCGGGTTGTCACCCGCGCCGCGCCCACTGATGAGCAGTGGGCCGACGCCGAGCTGGCGTGGCGCCTCGCCGCCTACACCAAGTCCAACGCTGTGGTTCTCGTGGCCGGCGGCCAGGCCGTCGGCATCGGCGCCGGCCAGCAGAGCCGGGTCGACGCCGGGGAGATCGCGGCCCGCAAGGCCGCCGGTCGGGCCAAGGGCGGCGCCTGCGCCACCGATGCGTTCTACCCCTTCCGGGACGGGCTCGACGTGGCCGTCGCCGCCGGGGCCGCTGTCGTCATCCAGCCCGGCGGGTCCGTGAACGACCAGGTGCTGATCGATGCGGCCGACGAGGCCCACATCGCCATGGTTCTCACCGGCGAGCGCCAGTTCAGACATTGAGCAAGGACCGAAGCGAAGCGGGGGACCGCAGCGACCGGGCCGCGAGTGGCGCGATCATCATGGCTGGGGCGCCGGTCGCCGAAGCATTGCTGGCCGGCGTCGCCGACGGCGTGGCCAGGTTGGCGGCGGACGGGGCGACCGTCGGCCTGGGCACGATCCTGGTCGGCGACGACCCGGCTAGCGCCGGCTACATCCGCAAGAAGCACGAGGCCTGCGCCGCAGTCGGGATCCGGTCGTTCCACCAGGAGCTGGCGGCTGACGCCACCCAAGATCAGGTGCGTGCGGCAGTCGAGGCGTTCAACGACGACCCGGGTGTCGACGCGTTCCTCGTCCAGAACCCGTTCCCCCGAGGATTGGACTACAACGCGGCGATCGCCGCCGTCGACCCGGCCAAGGACGCCGACGGTCTCCACCCCACCAACCTGGGCCTGCTCGCCTTGGGCGTCACTGATGCCCCGCTAGCCTGCACGCCGGCGGGGATCGTCGCCATGTTGGCCCATTACGAGGTGCCGGTCGAGGGCCGCAACGTAGTGATCGTCGGCCGAGGGCCCACCATCGGCCGGCCGCTGTCGCTCCTCCTCTCCCAGAAGCGCCCGGGGGCGAACGCGGCGGTGACTCTCGTGCACACCGGTGTGGCCGACTGGGCCGAGTACACGCGCCGGGCCGACATCGTGGTGGGCGGCGCCGGCGTGGCCAACATGATCGGCCCCGACCATGTCCGCCCCGGGGCTGCGGTGGTGGGCGCCGGCATCACATGGGAGGGCAAGCGGCTGCTCTCCGACGTCGACGAGACGGTCGGCGAAGTCGCTGGCTGGGTGACGCCCCGGCTGGGTGGCGTCGGTCCGACCACGGTGGCCATGCTGCTGGCCAACGCGGTCAGCGCCGCCCGCCGCCGCGCCGCGGCAAGCTAGGAGCGCCATGACCCGCATCTCGCAGCTGCTCGACGAGGGCACCACCTTTTCCTTCGAGTTCTTCCCGCCCAAGAACGACGCCGAGCAGGCCACGCTGGTCCGCACCTTGCGCGATCTTGAACCGCTGGATCCGGCGTTCGTGTCCGTCACCTATCGGGGCGGTCGGGTGTCCCGCCAGCGCACGCACGATCTGGTGGCCGGAATGATCCAGACCACCGCGCTCAACCCTATGGCCCATCTGACCTGCGTGGTCCACACCCGGCTGGAGCTGGCCGAGATCCTGGTCGAGCTGCGCAAGGCGGGGGTTGACAATCTGCTCGCCCTCGGCGGCGACCCGCCGCCCGACGCGCTCGAGGCCGGGCACGCCGAGCTGACCCACGCCATCGAGCTGGTCGACCTGGCCCGGGCCATCGGCGGGTTCTCGATCGGTGTGGCCGCCCACCCGGAGCTGCACCCCAACTCGGGAGGTGACCGGGACCATGACCGTCGTCACCTGGCCGCCAAGATGGAGCTGGCCGACTTCGCCATCACCCAGTTCTTCTTCCGGCTCAGTGATTACCAGACCCTCGTGGACGACCTGGCCCAGCGGGGCGTGCACAAGCCGGTGGTCGCCGGGATCATGCCGGTGACCAGCGTGGCCCTGGTCCAGCGCATGGCCCAGCTCTCCGGTTGCGAGGTGCCGCCCGAGATCGTCGCTCGCCTGCAGGCGGTGGCCGACGACCCCGCCGACGTGCGCCGGGTCGGCGTCGAGCTGGCCACCGAGCTGTGCCGCGATCTGCTCGACGCCGGCGCACCGGGCCTGCACTTCTACACGCTCAACCGGTCGACGGCGACGCGGGAGATCTACGCCAACCTCGGCCTGGGGCCGACCGCTCCGGCCTGAGCGGAGCTACCTCTCGATCGCCTCCAGCGAGGCGACGCCCGTCACCACGCCGTCGTGGCGTAGGCGGCTGAGGCCGTCGTCGTTGCCTCGGAGGTAGCGATCGAAGAAGTCCAACGTCGTGCGGCCGACGACCTCCGCAGCCGGGCTGGTGCCCCCGGCGTAGGCCTGGCCATGGTCGGCGCCGAGCAGGGTCACAAAAAACTTGGGAGCGACAGAGTCGGCGAAGGCCCGGCGACCGGCGGAGTAGGCGACCACATCGTCGGCGTCACCGTGGACGAACAGGACCGGCGTCGGATCAGGAACGGAGAACCGGCCGTTCGGAATGGGTACCTCGTTACCGGCCAGGACCACGGCTGCGGTGACTCGATCGTCGTGGCAGCACGTATTGAGGACGACGCCCAACGTGGTGGCCGCGCCCTGCGAGTGGCCGGCGAGGGCGATGCGGCGGGCGTCAATCGCTCCTCGCAGCGGTCCGTCGGCGTCGTTCATCTGGAGGAGCTGGGTGATGAGGAACGTGACGTCGCCGGGCTGGTTGGGGAAGTCGTTCTGGGTCGGCCCGCCGGGCGCATCGTGATTGGAGAGGGGGAACGCAGGGGCGGCGACGACGTAGCCCGCCGCCGTCCACCCCCGCAGGAGGCCGTCGTACGCGTTGGGCGAGCCGGTGAAGCCATGGGCGAAGACGACGAGCGGGAACGGGCCGCCCGGAGCGACCTGCGCCGGCTGCTCGTCGGCGGGGAGGGCTGCCGTCGGGTACAGGAGGGTGGTCTCCAGCGTGCGCGCCGGCGCGCCAGGCGCGTCGCCGTTCGGCGGCGTGGGCCGGCGGGTGTCGACGAAGGTGTGAGCGATGCGTCCGACTCCGTAGTTCGGTGGCGAGCCGGCGGGGGCGGGACGTTGTTTCGAGGCGCCACCGCACGCAGCCACGACCATCGCCATGATCGACAGAGTCCCGAGGGCCCAGCCGTGACGAGGCCGGAGGTGCGGGCGGCGTACCAGGGAGAAGGCTCGGCGGCACACATGGACAGTGTGCCGGACCACCACCCGACGGTCAGGCCGACGGGCTGCGCCGCGCCTACTTGACGGCGAGGCGATCGAGCTTCTGCTGGGCGAGGGACGCCTCCCGGCCGACGCCTGCGGTCAGGCCCAGGCGGCGGGCGGCCGAATGGGCCCGGCGAGCGGTGACCCGGGCGTTCCACTCCGCCTGCGCCCGGGCGTGCGAGTCGATCTCGGTGTCGGCCCCCGGCGAGTAGATGCTCTCGTGGCCGTCGCCCCAGCGCACCCTGTAGCGCGGCGGCCCGTGGCTGGCGACGACCTCGACGATCTCCCCGACCCGATCGGGCTGGCCGACCTTGGGCCCATGTACCACCAGACGATCGGCCACCTGTGCGTGCATGTCGAACCTCCCACCCATCTTTCGGCACGCTCGAGGTGTGACCTGAGCGAGAATTCAGCGGCGCACCGCTAGCTTCTCCCCATGCCGGACGTGCGACTGCGGGAGTTGGCGGAGGAGTATTGGGAGACGCTTCTCGAAGCCAGTCCGACGACGGCCACTCTCCTGGGCGATCACCGCTACGACGATCGGCTCGAGGATCTGTCGACCGCAGCCGAGGACGACCAGCGGGCGCGCTGGCGTTCCATCCTCGACCGGCTCGATGCCGTCGACCAGGATGCCCTCGATGCCGACGATTTGGTGACCCGGAGCCAGCTGACGGCCGAGCTGGACGACGCCGTCGACGCCATCGATCGGCGCCTGGTGGAACTGCAGTCCGACCAGATGACCGGGTTCCACGTCGGGCTGCTGCAGTCGGTCCCCGTCATGTCGGCCCCCGATGCCGCGTCGGCGGAGATGCTCGTCGAGCGGTTCCGCCAGATCCCGCGAGCGCTCGAGCAGGCCATGGCCCGGTTTCTCGACGGGTTGGCCGCCGGTCGTCTGCCGGCGGCCATCTGCGTGTCCAGATCGGCGAACATGATCGAGGGCTACCTGGCCTCCGCCATCGACTCCGATGTCTTCGTCACCGTCGCCGGTCCTACGGCCTGGGACGGTGAGTCGGACTGGCGGGCGACGCTCACTGACGTGACCCGCGATGTCGTCCGTCCTGCCTATCGCCGGTTTGCCGACACCCTCGGGGCGCAACTGCTGCCCGACGCCCGTGACGACGACCACGCCGGCCTGTGCTGGCTGGACGACGGGCTCGAGCTGTACGCCACCCTCGCCGCCCACCACACCACCGTCGACCTGGCCCCCGAGGTCATCCACGCCATCGGCGTGCAGGAGGTCACGGAGACGCTTCCTGCCGAGTACGCCGAGGTGGGAGGGCGACTGTTCGGCATCACCGATCCTGTCGCCGTCCTCCACCGGCTGCGCACCGATCCCGAGCTGCGGTACCGCACCGGCGAGGAGATCATGGCCGACGCCCGGACGGCGTTCGACGCCGGCTCCGCCGCCATGGCCAAGTGGTTCGGGCGGCTGCCCCAGTCTCCCTGCGCCATCGCAGAGGTGCCGGCCTTCCTCGCCGCCGACTCGCCCAGCGCGTACTACTTCCCTCCCGCCGGCGACGGATCCCGCGGCGGCACGTACTACGTCAACACCCACCATCCCGAGGAGAAGGCCCGGTACGAGACGGCCTCGATCGCCTTTCACGAGGCCATCCCCGGTCACCATCTGCAGCTCGCCATCGCCGCCGAGCTCACCGACCTGCCCAGCTTCCGGCGCTTCTCCCTGTCGAACACCGCCTACGTCGAGGGCTGGGGCCTCTACGCCGAGCGGCTGGCCGACGAGATGGGCCTGTACCGCAGTGACCTCGAACGCATCGGCATGCTGGCCGCAGAGTCGATCCGGGCCTGCCGGCTGGTCGTTGACACCGGCCTGCACGCCCTGGGCTGGACCCGCGCCCAGGCCATCGCCTTCATGGCCGCCAACACCCCCGTGTCGGTGGAGGAGGTGACCGTCGAGATCGACCGGTACATCGGCATGCCCGGCCAGGCCCTGGCCTACAAGATCGGCCAGCGGGAGATCTTCCGGGTCCGCCAGGACGCTCGCTCCCGCCTCGGTGATCGGTTCGACATCGCCGGCTTCCACGACGCCGCCCTCGGCTCCGGCGCCGTTCGCCTCCCCGTGCTCGGTGAGCTGATCGACGCCTGGGTCGCTTCCCGGGCGATCTGAGCCAGCCTCACTAGTCTTCCCGGATGCCCGACAAGATCACCGCTGCAGCCGACGGGTCGCTGCAAGTTCCCTACGAGCCGATCATCCCTTTCATCCGGGGCGACGGCACGGGCGTCGACATCTGGCCGGCGACGCAGCTCGTGCTCGACGCCGCCATCGCCAAGCGGGGCAAGCGCATCGAGTGGGTGGAGGTGCTGGCCGGGCAGAAGGCCTTCGACCAGACCGGCTCCTGGCTGCCGGAGGAGACCGTCGCCGCCTTCAAGGAGCATGTGGTCGGGATCAAGGGCCCGCTGACCACACCGGTCGGTGGGGGGATCCGCAGTCTCAACGTCGCCCTGCGCCAGCTGCTCGATCTGTACGTCTGCCTGCGGCCGGTGCGGTGGTTCAAGGGCGTGCCGTCGCCGGTCAAGCGCCCGGAGCTGGTCGACATGGTGATCTTCCGGGAGAACACCGAGGACGTCTACGCCGGCATGGAGGTCGAGCAGGGCACGCCCGACGCGGCCAAGCTCATCGCGTTCTGCAAGGCGGAGTACGGCTGGGACATCCGGCCCGACTCCGGGCTCGGGCTCAAGCCCGTCTCCATCACCGGTTCCAAGCGGCTGATCCGCGCTGCCCTCGAGTACGCGGTGCGGAAGGGCCGGACGTCGGTCACCCTCGTGCACAAGGGCAACATCCAGAAGTTCACCGAGGGGGCGTTCCGGGCCTGGGGCTACGAGCTGGTCCGGGAGGAGTTCTCCGACGTGGCCGTGAGCTGGGACGACTGCGGGGGCGAGCCCGGCGATCGCATCCTTGTCAAGGATGCAATCGCCGACATCTTCCTTCAGCAGGTACTGACCCGCCCCGAGGAGTTCGACGTCATCGCCACCACCAACCTCAACGGTGATTACGCGTCGGACGCGTTGGCGGCCCAGGTGGGCGGGATCGGCATCGCCCCAGGCGCCAACATCAACTACGTCACCGGCGCCGGCATCTTCGAGGCCACCCACGGCACCGCCCCGAAGTACGCCGGTCAGGACAAGGTCAACCCCGGCTCGCTGCTGCTCTCCGGCGTGCTGATGCTGGAGCACCTGGGCTGGCAGGAGGCCGCCGACGACATCGTCCGCGCCCTGGAGGCCACCATCGCCGACCGGATCGTCACCTACGACTTCGCCCGGCTCACCGAGGGCGCCACCGAGGTCAAGACTTCCGAGTTCGCGGCAGCGATCGTGGAACGACTGTGAAGGTCAGCATCGCGGGTGCGGGGTTCTATGGGTCGACGCTGGCCCAGCGAGTGGCGGAGGGGGGATACGCCGACCGGGTCGTGCTCACCGACATCGTCGAGGGAAGGCCCCAGGGGTTGGCCCTGGACCTCATGCAGAGCCGGTCGCTGGTCGGGTTCGAGACCCGGGTCACCGGCAGCAACGACTACGCGGAGACCACCGGTTCAGACATCTGCGTCATCACCGCCGGGGTGCCCCGGAAGCCGGGCATGAGCCGGATGGACCTGCTGGAGACCAACGCCCGCATCGTGGCCGACGTCACCCGCCACCTCGTGACCGTCTCGCCCGACACCATCCTGATCGTCGTCTCCAACCCCCTCGACGAGATGACCGCCCTGGCCGCCCATGTCGCCGGCCTGCCGCGGTCGCGCGTGATGGGCCAGGCCGGCATGCTCGACACCGCTCGCTTCCGTCATTTCGTGGCCGAGCGCCTCGGCATCGCCATCACCGAGGTCACGGCCATCACCCTCGGTTCGCACGGGGAGACGATGGTGCCGGTCCCGTCGCAGGTCAGTGTGGGCGGCCGGCCACTGGCCGACGTGCTCGACCAGGCGGCCATCAACGAGATCGTGCAGCGGACGAGGGACGGCGGGGCGGAGATCGTGGCCCTGCTCAAGACCGGCTCGGCCTACTTCGCCCCTGCCGCGGCGGCGGCGGCCATGGTGCGCGCCGTGGCTACTGACGCCCACGAGGTGCTCCCGGTCAGCGCGTGGGTGGAGGGCGCCTACGGGATCGACGGCGTGTACGTCGGCGTGCCGGTCCGGCTCGGTCGCGACGGTGTGGAGGAGGTCGTCGAGATGGCGTTGGCCGATGACGAGGTGGCCGCCTTGCGGGTGGCGGCGGAGTCGGTGCGGGCCAAGCAGCGTGACGTCGTGGCTCTAGTCCCCTGACCGGCTCTTCGACCGCATCATGACGAAGAGGGGGGCCATGACGAACCCGACCCCCGAGATGGGCACCAGCATGATCGACAAGGTGCGCAACCCGGTGGAGCCGGCCATGAGGCTGAAGAAGAACATGCCGACCGCCAGTAACAGGAGCAGGACCGGGGTCATCACCAGGTGGTCGGTGGGCTTCTTGGCGACCGACACGTAGGGGGTGTCGTCGAGGTCTTCGGGGTCGACATCGTCGTCATCATCGTCGTCGAGCGGCCGCCACCCGGAGGCGGCTGGCGCCTCCTGGACGGGCGGGGCGGGGGTTCCGAGCGCTCGGTCGTAGTCGTGGCGCCTGGCCGGATCCCGGAGCACCTCCCAGGCGCCATTGATGGCAGCCATGGTCACCGGGTCGGCATCAGGTGCGACGTCGGGATGGTGGCGGAGAGCCAGCAGGCGATAGGCCCGTTGGATCTCCTCGACGCTGGCCGACGGCCCGACACCGAGGAGGTCATAGTGGGTGCGCATTGTCAGTAAGTGGTCGCCTGGGCCAGTTCGGCCATGGCCCCGCCGACGGCGGCCAGCGCGTCCTGGTGTTCGACGAGTAGACCGATCGACCCGCCCACGGTGAGGAGCCCGGCGGCGAAGGCGGTGGCGGGGCTGAGCCGCCCCTGGCTGATCCTCATCGCTGTCGCATAGTCCTGGACGATCTCCACGTCGGCCGGGCCGGGACCGGGCTCCACGGCGACGGCGCCGTGGTCGAGACGAAGGGTGTACTCCACGTCACCGTCCGGTCCGCCGGTGACCCGTTGGTGGATGGCCAGCGCCACGTCGGGTGCGGCGGTCGGCGCCGACGCCGCCAGGCGGGTCAGCCATTCCGGGCTCAGGAACCTCACCCTGGCATTCTCGCCGATTACCGTCCGCCGGGTGGCCCCCGCGCAGATCCAGGCGGTGGATGAGGGTCGCCACCGGCCGTGGGGCGGCCCGGGCTGGGAGGAGTCGTGGTACCTCGACTTCGTTGCCGCTGACGGATCACTGGCCGGTTACGTCCGTCTTGGCCTGCGTCCCGCCGACGGGCAGGCGTGGTTCTGGGCCGGTGTGGTCGGGGGCGGCCCGCCATTGGTGAGCGTGCGTGACCACGAGGTGCCGTTGCCGTCGGGCGCCGGCCTCGAAGTGCGGGCCTCGGGGCTGTGGACCGAGTTCGTCTGCGAGACGCCCCTGGATCACTGGAGCGTCGGATTGGAGGCTTTCGGAGTCGCCCTCGACGACCCGCTGGAGGCGTGGCGGGCGGAGCGGGGCGATCCCTGGGCCCTCGGCCTCGACGTGGAGTGGGAGGCCTTGGACGACTGCCAGCCGTCGGCCGTTGGCGGGGGCTACCAGCAGGCGTGCACCGTCCACGGCGACGTGCTGGTGGGCGCCGAGCGCTTCGAGCTCGACGGGAACGGGATGCGCTCCCATTTCTGGGGCCGGCAGGAGTGGCGGGATCCCACGTGGCGGGCGACGGGCCGTCTCGACGACGGTACGTCGTTGGCGGTGGGGGGCATGGAGGATGCGCCGATCGGCGTGGACGGCGACGGGCTTCTCCGCTCAGGGGTCCTTCAGGCGGCCGGCGCCGACGCCGAGCTCACGGTCACGGCCGTCGTCCACGCGCCGGTGTTGGTCCCGGGCGCCGGCCGGCTGGCCCGGGCCCTGTGCCGGTATGACGCGGCCGACGGACGCCACGGCTTTGGGTGGGCCGAGCGCTTCCACCCGGCGCCCAGTGCCTGACGCCCTACCGGGCAAACCGACGGCGCTTCGGCGGTGGGGCGACCGCCTGGGCCATCGCCACGTTCCGTCTCCGCCCGGGAGTACCGCCAGCGACCGGTGGCGCACCGGCACCGGCGACAGTGGTGGGCGGGGTGGACTGGTCGGCGGTCTGCAATGTGAACCGACCTCGGTAGTCGAAGCCCTCCGGTGCCGTTGGCAGGCTGCGGTAGGTGGAGGTCGGTAGCGCGACGGTGTCGAGGGGGGTGAACGTGGCCCCGCCCTGGTCGAAGCCGACCGGGTTGCCGTCGGCGTTGAGGCTGGCCGGGTCGAGGGTGGCGCTGTCGGCGATCTCCGTGGCGGTCAGGCGCTGGACCGCCGTGCCGACCTTGACCATCAGCTCCTCCAGCACCAGGCCGGAGCGATCGAGGCAGGCGTCGGTGTGGTCGGCCGCCGTGGGCCTGGCCACCCGCAGGCTCTGCAGCGGCGCTCCCGTCCGGTAGACCTGGCATTCGCGGCTCAGGAGTCGCCGTCTCGCGCACGACGAAGGTGCCGTCGGCGGTGAGGTCGGGGAGCGAGGCGTCGAGGCGGAGGTCGCCCAGGGCGACGGTGGGTGCGTCGCCTGCGACCTGGGCCCCGCCGCCCTCGGTGGCGTTGACGTACTTGCCGAATGTGGACCGCCCGTCGAACTGCACGGCGTCGCCCGGCGGCTCACCTTCGCGGATGACGACCCGCCCGTCGAACGGGCGCCGGACCGAGATGTCCTCGGTCGTGATCGTCGGCGGTGTGGTGTCGAGGGCCTCGACCCGGTAGACCGACCGGTACGACGCCGGCCCGGCAGCGACAGCGAGCGCTCCCTGGGCGCCGGGCACGATCTCGGCCCGCAGGCTCGGCGGTGGGGCGACCGTCTCCGGTCGCAGCACCAGGTAGGCCGAAACTGCGGCGACGACCATGACCACGGCGGCGACGGCCGACAGCACTTTCTGGCGACGACGGCGGCGGGCGGCGCGCCGGGCCTGGCTAACGCGAAGGGAGGTCTCCGCCCGCCGCCGCTGGAGGTCGTTCCGCCGCCGCTCGGTCCGGGTCGCCGACGGTCGGCTCCTGTCGCGGGTGGCCTTGGCTGGGTTGGAATTCCCGGTCCGGGGCTTCGGTGCCACCGGCGCAGCCTGGCACCGAATTCCTGTGCTTTTCCGGTGAAACGGTGCAGTCGGCCCTACGACATCCGCGCGTCGATTGGTCAATTCGCGGCCCTATGCGACCCCTGATCGACCAAACGTCGGTGCGGGATCAGTCGCTCAGTCGCCCGTAGGGCGGATGATGGCCCGCTTCACCTCCTGGATGGCCTCGGTGACCTTGATCCCTCGAGGGCAGGCGTCGGTGCAGTTGAACGCGGTGCGGCACTTCCACACTCCGGACGCCTCGTCGAGGATGTGGAGGCGCTCGGGGCCGGCCTCGTCGCGCGAGTCGAAGATGAACCGGTGGGCGTTGACGATGGCGGCGGGGCCGACGTAGGTGTCGTTGGCCCAGTACACCGGGCACGACGTGGTGCATGCCGCGCACAGGATGCACTTGGTGGTGTCGTCGAAGCGGGCCCGCTGTTCTGGCGACTGGACCCGCTCGGTGTCGCCCGGATCGTCCTCGGTCACCAGCCAGGGCATGACGGCGTGGTACTGGGCAAAGAAGGCGTCCATGTCGACGACGAGATCCTTGAGCACGGGCAGTCCTCGCAGCGGCTCGACGGTGATCTTGGGCCCGACGTCGCGCACCAACAGCACGCAGGCCAGCCGGTTGGCCCCGTTGATCACCATGGCGTCCGAGCCGCAGACCCCGTGGGCGCACGACCGGCGGAACGCCAGGCTGCCGTCGGCATACCAGCGCACCTGGTGGAGGGCGTCGAGCACACGGTCGGTCGCGGCCACCTGGACCTGGTAGTCCTCCCAGTGCGGACGCTCGTCGCGCTCGGGGTCGAAGCGCTTGATCCTCAGGTCGACGTCCATCCTCTAATACTTCCGTTCCATGGGTGCGTAGGGGCCGCCGACGACGGGCTTGTAGTCGAGGCGCACGTCCCCGTCGGCCAGGCGGAAGGCCAGGCTGTGGCGCATCCAGTTGACGTCGTCACGACTCGGATGGTCGTCGCGGAAGTGCCCGCCCCGGCTCTCTGTGCGGGCCAGGGCGGCGGCCACCAGAATCCGGGCCACGTCGAGGAGGTACCCGAGCTCCAGGGCCTCGGACAGCTCGTAGTTGAAGCGCCGGCTGCGGTCCTGGACCGACACCGACAGGTACCGCTGATTGAGCCCGGCAATCGTCGTCGACACCGACCGCAGGCTCTCGTCGGTGCGGAACACCGACGCGTTGAGCGTCATCTGCTCCTGCAGTTCGGCGCGGATGTCGGCCACGCTCTCCGTCCCTTCCGCGAGATGCAGAGCCTCGATCGATGCCCGTACCGACGTCTCGGCGCCCTCCGCCAGCCCGGTCGGCTCCCGGCCGTGGACGTAGGCGGCCATGGCCGCCCCGCCCCGCCGGCCGAAGACCACGATGTCGAGCAACGAGTTGGTGCCCAGGCGGTTGGCGCCGTGCACGGAGACGCAGGCGCACTCGCCGGCCGCGTACAGTCCGGGGGCGACGGTGCCCTCGGTGTCGAGGACCACTTCGGCCGACGTGTTGGTCGGGATCCCGCCCATGGCGTAGTGCGCCGTGGGCTGGATGGGGATCAGGTCGGTCTTGGGCTCGATGCCGAGGTAGGTGCGGACGAACTCGGCGATGTCGGGCAGCTTCTCGTCGATCTGTTCGGGCGGCAGGTGGGTGAGGTCGAGGAAAAGGTAGTCGTGGTCGGGCCCGCAGCCCCGGCCTTCGCGGATCTCGGTGAGCATGGCCCGGCTGACCATGTCGCGCGGGGCCAGGTCCTTTACCGTGGGCGCGTAGCGCTCCATGAACCGCTCGCCGCCCTCGTTGCGCAGGATGCCGCCCTCGCCCCGGGCCGCCTCCGACAGCAGGATGCCGAGCTTGTTGATGCCGGTGGGGTGGAACTGGAAGAACTCCATGTCTTCGAGGGGCACGCCCCGCCGCCACAGCAGGCCGGGACCGTCGCCGGTGAGGGTGTGGGCGTTGGACGACACCTTGAAGATGCGACCGAACCCTCCGGTGGCGAAGAGGGCGGCGGAGCACTCGAAGACGTGGAGGTCGCCGGTGGCCAGTTCGTGGGCGACCACGCCGGCCACGCCGACGCGGGGATCGTCGTTGACGAAGGCGATGTCGAGCACCTGGAACTCGTCGAAGAAGGCGACGCCCCGGGCCACGCACTGCTGGTAGAGGGTCTGCAGGATCATGTGGCCGGTGCGGTCGGCGGCGTAGCAGGCCCGCTTCACCGGGGCCTCGCCGTGGTTGCGGGTGTGGCCGCCGAAGCGGCGCTGATCGATCTTGCCCTGGGGCGTGCGGTTGAAGGGCAGCCCGAAGTGCTCCAGCTCGATGACCGCGTCGACCGCCTCCCGGCACATGATCTCCGCCGCCGGCTGGTCGACCAGGTAGTCGCCGCCTTTCACCGTGTCGAAGGCGTGCCACTCCCAGGAGTCCTCCTCGACGTTGGCCAGTGCCGCGCACATGCCCCCCTGCGCCGCGCCGGTGTGGGAGCGGGTCGGGTACAGCTTCGAGATCACCGCCACCCGGCACTTGCCCGCCGTCTCGATGGCCGCCCGCAACCCGGCCCCGCCGGCGCCCACGATGACGGCGTCGAAGGTGTGCCGATGGACGTCCACCCAGCCATCCTCTCGCGTCCACCTCCACCGGTGGGGTGACTACTCGACGACGACGGTCTTCCAGGTGAGTCCCTCGGCATCGAGCATGACCTCGCGCCGCGTTCTCCTTGCCTCGTCGAGCAGATCGTCGGGCCGTCACTGAGCCTTGTTGGCTGGCGGACGGTCGCGCCGCCCGATGATCAACCAGGCGACGGCGAAGCCGACCAGGGCTAGACCGTTGACGAGCGTGGCGAGAGGTCGCCCATACAGCAACCAGCCGACAGCGATGCTGGCCGTGGCTGCTTCGAGAGCGGCGAACCACCACACTCGTCGCTCAACCAGCATGGACCTCAGCCGGGCCAGCATGGCCAAAGCCATGGGGTAGCCGATCACGAGCAGCACGAATGCGATCACGTTGCCGAGGCAGAGGCCATGTGCCTCATGGTCTCGCGTTATCGGCTTGCGCCGACTACACGCTGGCGACAAATGGGCGAAGCGCGGCCCAAATATCACATCTGGCTGCGCGAGCGCGCTGTGGGTGCCCGCGCGCGCGGGTGTCCGCACTCAGACCGCGAAGGCAGCCGGAGGGGCTCAGGAGATGGCGGGCAGTTCGGCTCCGTCGTGTGAGGATGGGGGCCGGACAGACACCGGGGGACCAGCATGCCGAGGCAAGGACAGCACGATCAGAGCCCGGGCGACGCCCGCAAGCCGTTCTCCGATCAGGGAG
>JBBSIS010000034.1:0-21175 GCA_038231955.1 Acidimicrobiales bacterium | reverse complement strand
CGACGGGCAGGTTCGACAAGGTTCGTGTTGCCGATCCGGCCGTGGGCGAGGTGAACGTCGCGATCGGGTCCTCGCCCTCCAGATTGGCGCTCGACGCGACGACGTGACCGCTCGTGTCGACGACCTGGATGAGCGCGTCCTCCTCCCGGACGACAGAGAGCGTGACCGGCAGGGTGCTCTGGCGCGCCTGGGCAGCTACATCCTCAGCGCGGTTGCGAACGGACCGATCGATGCTGCTGACCAGTGAGCGTTGGAGCACCACGAGCAGGCTCGCGGCGCCGATCACCAGCGCGACGCCCACCACCACTGTGGCTGCGAGGGTTGCCCGGCTCCGGACGGTGGCCAACGGTCGCCGCGCCGGCGACCGGCCCTCAGCCGCCATCGGCGACCAGTCGGTAACCGACGAGGCGGACCGTCTGAATGGCGTTCCGGCCGTAGGGCGCGTCGATGCTGCGGCGAAGGTGGCCGACATAGACCTCGACAATGTTGGGGTCGCCGTCGAAGGCGAAGTCCCAGACGTGTTCGAGGATCTGGCTCTTGGATACGACCTCGCCTGAGTTGCGCATCAGGTACTCCAGCAGTGCGAACTGCTTCGGTGTAAGGGTGATCTCGTCGTCGCCGCGCCAACACTGGTGTCGGGCGGGGTCGAGTCGAAGATCGCCGGCCTCGAGCACAGCGGGGCGTTCGCTGCGGCCGCGCCGCAGCAGGGCGCGGATGCGGGCCATCAAAACGACATAGGAGAACGGCTTGGAGAGGAAGTCGTCGGCACCGGTGTCGAGGGCTTCGGCCTCGTCGAACTCGCCGTCCTTGGCGGTGAGCATCAGCACCGGGGTCCAGTTGGCAGCGTCGCGTAGGGCTTTGCAGATTCGGTAGCCGTTGAGGCCGGGCAGCATGATGTCCAAGACGATGGCGTCATAGGCGCCCTCTGTGGCCATCCACAGGCCTTCGGTGCCGTCGAGCGCGACGTCGGCCACGAAGCCTTCCGCCTCCAGACCGCGTTTGATGGCGCCGGCAAGGTGCCTCTCGTCTTCGACGATGAGGATGCGCATCAGATGTCATCCTGGCGCGGTGAACCTGAATGCCCGCTGACCGCCCGCTGATCGGCGCGCCGGGCCGGACGTCTCGCGCTCGGGGCGGACGCCGCGTCCGTCCGGGCACCAAGGAGATGGAGGACGGCGGCGACGAGCACGACGCAACCGGCGCCGCGCTCTCCGCCACCATCGCGGCCAGGCTTCACCGGCGGCCTTGGCAGGCGAGGAGCCCCTCGAAGAGCAGGGCCCTTGCGCCGGGCACGAAGAGTTGCTACGCCGCCGTCGCCCGGGACGGGGGAGCGGTGGTCATCGTCACCCAAAGCCCATGGGTCCAGACGCGACTCACGCCCTACCAACGAAACGTTGCGGGCTCCGATCATCGGGTCACAGGTCATCGTCGGCCGTAGGGCGCTGCTCGACATCGATCTCTGCGTGGCGGGCGTGAGCATCGCGATGGTTGCCTCGGGCACTGAGGCCCGGAGCTTCCGGCGCACCTCGATGCCGTCGAGATCGGCGAAGCCGAGGTCGGGGGTCGAGGTCGGGGTCGGGGTCGTGCTCCGGGGCGTCGGCGCGCCGAAGCGCGTCGCGACCCGTCTCGGCCCAGTCCGCGAGATAGCCGTTGGTTTGCAGGCGGTGACCATCCCGCCGATGGTGGGGTCGTCCTCGACGATCAGGATGCGAGTGCGTCACTGGCTCCAGCGTAGGAGGGCAGGCTCAGAGGCCGGATCAGCGGGCGTTCAGGATCTCTCCGTCATTGTGGGCTCATCAACCCACCACGACCCAGGAGGTCATAATGAACATCACGTTCAAGCAGAAGGTCGCCGTCGCGGCCTGCAGCATTCTCGGGCTCGGCGGACTCGGTGTCGGCAGCGCGCTGGCACAGGCGCCGTCCAAGTCGACTCCCGCGGTGCAGGCACCGGCAAGCACCAACGAGGTCCCCGACACGACCGCCGGTCCGGACACCGACAATGTGCAGCAGGGGGACCAGACCACCCCGGACACCGAGGCCGACGCTGCGAACGAGAAGGCCGAGGCGCCCGAGGCCGGCGGGGCCAACCATCAGGATCGCGACGGCGTCAACATCGACTACACCCCGGGGGGTGAGGCTCCCGAAGCGGGCTGAGTCTCCGGTTCGATCCAGCCTCTTTCCTGGGCCCCGGTCCCGCACACCGCGGAGGCCGGGGCCCGTCGACAGCTCGCGCTAGCGCTGCCGGCGGTGTTGCCTTCCACCTTGAGAACGGCGTGGGCACCCCGGATGTAGTGATTACGCGGCTCGATAGCCCGGCCTACACGTACCCCTGTCAACGCTTCGCCGCCGCCCTCACGGACGCCAACGCATGACTCGGGGCCATCGTGGTTCGCTACTCCTTCGATGTAGAGCGCTCTCATCTCCTTCTCCATGCCGGTTTATCCCGGCGCACTCTCAATCCCTGTCGGGGATACCGGGTCCGTCGTCGGCCACGACGAGCTCCACGACCGACCCGACAGTAGAGACCGAGACGCTGACCTTGGTGCGGGCGTGGCGCATGGCGTTGTCAAGCAGGTTCCTCATCACCCGGCCGAGGTCGTCGGCCCGCCCGCTTACTTCAGCGCCGGAGACCCGGGAGACGTCGATCGCGACCCGCCCGTGGCTGCGGGCCCGCTCCACCTCGGCGAGGACGACGTCGTCGAGGTCGAGGTAGGAGAACGGCTTGGCCAGGAAGTCGTCGGCGCCGCTGTCGAGGGCCTCGGCGTGGTCGAACTCCCCGTCTTTGGCCGTGAGCATCAGGATCGGTGATCTCCCTGCTCGTCCAGGGGCTCAACTACGGCATCGACTCAAGGGCGGGACCTCGTGGGAGCTGACCGCGCCGGGCGTCTCCGTCGCCCAGGCCCGCGACGCGGTGAGGCCCCTCGGCCTCGGCCAGGCCACCATCCAGACCATCAGCGGCGGGCGGCTCCGGGTGGCGCTTCGGCTCGGGATTCTGGTCCAACGACACCATCACCAGCCTCGGCCGGCTGATGAACGTCCGCGACACGGTCCCTGAACGGACTGGTCCCCAGCGGAGGACTCGATATGGAATCCGCAAGGCTCGGCGCCCGCAGCACTGTTTCCGCCATGGACCCCGCGCCGGCCGTGCGGACCGAACACGCATCACCTCTGCGGGTTCCCCGTCCAGCCGGCCGCCGCTCCGGCGACTACCGTCGGTGTGGACATGAACCGACGGCTGATCGTTGTGTCAGCGCGGCGGCGCTGATCTTTGTCGCCGTCGCCATCGTGTACTTCACTCGGTCGGCACAGGACCTCCCTGCCTTCCTGCACGGTCACCAGGCCGGCTTGACGAGGCACCACACCACGCACGGGATCGCCGTGCTCGGGCTCGCCGTGTTCGCAGCCATCTGCGGGTGGATGCTCAGCGGCCGGCCGGACTACAAGTCGTCGCAAACCCTGATCACGTTGCCCTCGCCCTCGCGGGGGCAGCGCCGATGATCTCCTACTTCCAGGCCATTGTCATCGGTCTGCTCCAAGGCGTCACCGAGCTGTTCCCCATCTCCAGCCTTGGCCACTCGGTGCTACTGCCCGCGTGGCTCGGGTGGGACAACCTGGTCTCGGCCCAGTCGGCCCAGGAGTCGTTCTATCTGGCCTTTGTCGTCGCCCTGCACGTCGCCACCGCCATCGCCCTGCTCGTCTACTTCCGCCGGGACTGGATTCGCATCATCTCGGGGTTCTTCCGCACCCTGCGAACCCGGCGCATCGAGACGCCCGATGAGCGAATGGCGTGGCTGCTCGTGGTCGCCTCGGTTCCTACCGGTGTGCTCGGGCTGGCCTTCGAGCACAGTCTGCGCACGTTGTTCGCCAAGCCGTTGGCGGCCGCCATCTTCCTCACCGTCAACGGCGTCATCCTCCTGGCCGGCGAGCGGTACCGGCAGCGGGCCGCGATCCGCACCCTGGCCCCGGCCGGTCAGCCAGCGGTCCCACCGGTCGAGGAGGGCCGCCGCCTCGACACCCTCGATTTCAAGGAAGCCGGCGCCATCGGCGTCGCCCAGGCGGCCTCACTTTTTGCCGGGGTCAGCCGTTCGGGGATCACCATGGTGGCCGGACTGGTCCGCGGCCTCGACCACGAGGACGCGGCCCGGTTCAGCTTCTTGTTGGCCACGCCCATCATCTTCGCTGCCGGGCTCTACAAGGTCCCCGACCTGGCCGGACATCTCGGTGACGGGATTCGTGCCCAGGCGCTCGTCGGGGCCCTCTTCGCCGGCGTTGCCGCCTACCTGTCGGTCAGCTTCCTCGTCCGGTTCTTCCGAACGAGCACGCTGACGCCGTTCGCCATCTACTGCCTGGTGGCCGGAGCGGTGAGCATTCTTCGGTTCGCGTGAGATTGGGCCGGCGCCCACCACGTCCTGAACTCATGGGCCGCCCGGATCCCACGCTCTCCGCCGGGCCACGAGGACGATGGCAAGCACGAGGGCGACGCCACCAGAAACGGTCAAAGGAAGGCGCCCGGTACCACCCCACAGGGCGCCGGCCCACAGCCCGGCCACCAGGATCGCCCCTCCGGTGGCCCCCTGATAGATGCCCTGGGCTCGTCCCTGGGCGGCGGGAGGGCTCAGCCGGCTGACCCAGGCCTTGCCCACGCCGTCGGTACAGGCGGTGAACCCGCCGTAGACGACCAGCAGCGGCCACACCCAGATGCTGCGGTCGACCACCGCCAGGCCGAGGTAGCCCACGGCGAAGCAGCACAGCCCGAAGGCGTAGACCACAGCGGGCCGTAGCCGGTCGCTCAGCGCCCCCGCCGGGTAGCTGAGGACGGCGTAGGCGGCGTTGTAGGCGACGTAGGCGCCGATCACCCCGGCAACTCCCAAGCCGAGTGCCCGAGCCCGGAGCAGGAGCAGCGCGTCGGGGAAGTTCACCAGCCCGAAGACGCCGAGGGCCACGATGACCTGTCTTGTCCGCGCCGACATCGGGACGGCCGCGGCGTCGATAGCCTCCGGTGACTTCGGGGCCGGCGGACGGTCCCGCACTGCGGCGACCAGGACCACACTGGCGATGGCGGGGACGACGGCGATGACCAACAGGGGCCGGATGCCCTGTCCCAGCCCCTCGTACAAGGCGAGGCCGATCAGCGGTCCCACCACTGCGCCGGCCGTGTCGGCGGCCCGGTGCAGGCCGAAGGCCCGCCCCCGGGCCTCCAGGGGCACGCCGTCGATCAGCAACACGTCACGGGGGGCGCCCCGGATGCCCTTGCCGAGGCGGTCCAGGCCCCGCCCGGCCAGCACCACCGGCCAGGCCCCGGCGGCGGCGATGACCGCCTTGCCCAACGCGGCCAGGCCGTAGCCGGCGGCCACCAGCGGTCGCGGCCGGCGGCGGTCGGCGAGGCGGCCGGCGAGGAGCTTCATGATGGCGGCGATGCCCTCGGCCGCACCCTCGACGGCGCCGACGACGACCACCGGGGCCCCCAGGGTCACGGTGAGGAAGATCGGCAGGATCGGGTAGAGCATCTCGCTGGCTGCGTCCTGGAGGAAGCTGACCCCGCACAGCACGAGGAGGTTGCGGCTCCGCCACCGGGGTGCACCCGGGGCGCTGCCGTCATTTACGGGGCCGGGCACCCTGGCATCCTCGCCGGGATGGCGGAGTCCCCTCACCATGGGCCAGATCCGACTGCGCCGGGCGAGCCCGTCACTCGCCATGGATCTCAGACCGCTGTCGAACAGGCCGGCCGGGAAGAGCGCTCGGTCAATAGAGGTAGATGTCCACCAGGAAGGCGGCGACGCCGCAGATCGCGCCCAGCAGCAGCGTTCGGCTCGACTTGGCGTTGGGCCGGACCAAGCTCAGTACCACCACGGCGGCGGCAAGGGCCACCACGCCGGAGCCGGCGTCCTGCCAGCTGGCCGGGAACACGGCGACGGGGGCGTCGGTGAAGAACTCCCGAGCGTGGGTGGCGTGGAGCACGGCGTTCCAGCCCACCGGCCCGGCGAACGCGGCCACGACGACGGGACCGAGCACCTCGATCGAGCGGTCCCGGCCCACGACGACGACCGCCACGACTGCGGCCAGCACCGACAGCCCGGCGCCGTAGAGCATCGTGGCCCAGGAGATCACCGCGCCCCCGACATGCTGGGAGGCCGGCACCCGGCCGAGCCCGCGCTGACGCCCTCGCCAGGCGTCACCTGGCGCGCCCCCGGAGCCGACCTGGCCATCCGGGCTGCCTGACAGCGCCGGCCCGCCCCAGAGAGCCAACGATGGCGCCCCTCACGAGGTGACGTCGCGTCGCACGAACAGCGCCATCGCCCCACCGGCGGCGATGGCCAGGATCACGGCCGCCCGCAGGCACGCGGCGCCGTAGCTGAGCGTCGAGGACCCGCCCTGGGACACGACGTCGAGGAGCTGGCCCGGAAGCCACCTGTCCAGGCCCGACACCGCGGCGCTGAGGATGGCCTCGATGGGCAGCATGAAGGCCAGGCCCACGGCGATCGACGACACCGGCGAGCGCAGCAGCACCCCCAGCGCCATGCCCAAGGTGGTGTAGCCGGCGACGACGAGGGCGGTGTTGGCGAAGCCCTGGGCGAAGACGTGAAGGCCCGTCGCCGAGCTCCATCCGCTGGTGGCGATGCCACGCACATGGGCCATGACCACCGCGGCGGCGCTTCCGGCCACCGCAGCGACGAGGGCGGCACCGACCATGAAGCTGAGCACCGCCGCGAGCTTGGCCACGAGCAGCACCGGCCGGCGGGGCTGGCGCACCAGAAGGTTGCGCAGGGTGCCGTTGGAGTACTCCCCGGCCACCTGCGCCGCGGCCACGCACAGGGCGATGACGCCCAGCAGCGTGGAGGCCCGGGTCAGGCCGTGCACCAGCCCGTCGGGGGCGGCCAGCTGGGCCAGGGTGACGAAGTCGCGCCGGTCATGGCCCGGATGGCCGGCCCGGGCGAAGGTCAGCACGGTGATGAGCACCGAGATGCCACCCGGGGGCGAGGAATGCCACCGAGGCGGGCCAACGCGGCCAGGTTGTCGCGGCCCGACAGCGTCGGGTAGAACGCCGGCCCCTCAATGAGCGCCCCCACCCGGTCCAGATAGGTCTCGGGATGGGTCATCGACTCGCCGAGGACGTGGCCTTCGCCGGCGGTGGGGCGGATGAGGCCGAGCAGCATCCGGATGGTGGTGGTCTTGCCCGCGCCGTTGGGCCCCACGAAGCCCGAGATCACCCCTCGGGGGACCGACAGGTCGACACCGTCGACGGCGACCCGCTCGCCGAAACGGCGACTGAGCCCAGTGGTGCGGATGGCGTCGCCAGGAGGAGCGGCACCGCTCACTGAGGGGACTGTCGCTTGGGTCGGCACACTGTGCTCCGTTTCCTGGCTCACGGGTGCCGGACGCACACGAAGGAGCCCATCATTGGCCTGACTGTCCGGAACGGCCGCCCGGTCGCATCAGGACTGAGCCCGCGGCGCGGGCGGGAGCCTGATTTCGAAGCGGGTGGGGTTGGTGGCGGCGAGAAGGACCTGGCCGCCCTCGGACTCGACGAGGGTGCGGGCCAGGGCCAGTCCGAGCCCATGGGCCTGCTCGGGGTCGGGGCGGTGGAACAGCACCTGACCCGCGTCCGTAGGCAGGGTGCCCGTGTCGCTGACGCTGATCGTCGCTCCCGTGCCATTCGGCCGGAGCTGCACCGTGGCGGTGCCGGCGCCGTGGCGCAGGGCGTTGTCGAGCAGGACGTCGAGCGCCTGGCCCACGGCGCCGGGCGTGGCCTCGGCGACGGGGCGGGTGTCGATGGCGGTCTCCAGCGCTCGGCCCTCGCTGGCGAAGGCGGGTTCGATGTCGGCCACATGGGTCCGCACCAGGGCGGCGAGGTCGATCCGTTGCGACGGCCCGGTCCGTCCCTGGCGGCGGAGCTCCAGCAGCTCGGTGATGGTCTCGGTCAGGCGGGTGGTCAGGCGCTGGCAGGAGTCGAGCTCGGCCCGGGCCGCAGGGGTGTGGACCATGGCCGACAGCTCGTCGAGGCGCAGCTGCAGGGCGGTGAGGGGGCTGCGCAGCTGGTGGGAGGCGTCGAGGGAGAACTGGCGCTCGAGGGCTACCAGGTCGGCGATGCGGGCCGCCTCGTTGTTGAGGGCGTTGGCGATGTCGACCAGCTCGGCCGGGCCGAGGGTGGGGATGCGGGCGGAGAAGTCCCCGGCGCCGAGGCGGCGGGCGATGGCGGCGATGGCCTGCAACGGCCGGGCCACGCGCCGGGCCTGGGCGGCGGCCAGCAGCACCGAGGTGACCACACCGCCGAGGGCCAGGGCCCCGACGGCGAGCCAGGCCTCGTGCACCCGGGCCTGGATCCGCCACTCCGCCAGGCCGGCGGTGACAGTGGCACCGGAGGTGGTGGTGACAGCGGGACTGCGGACCGAGCGCACGGTCGTGGTCCCGGCCTGGATCACCCGGCCGTCGCCCAGGACGGCGGTGATCCACTCCCCGGCGCTCGGAGGCGACAGCGTCTCGGGGGTCACCGGTCGGTGCTCGGCCAGGGCGAGCTCGACGGCGAAGCCGGCCCGGTCGGCGTCATGGTCGAGCTGGCCGAGCCGTTCGTTGCGTATGAGATGGCCGCCGACAACGCCCAGGGGCACACCCAGGACGACGATGGCCGCCAGGGCGATCAGCAGCGTCGAGGCCAGGAACTGCCGGCGCACTTCAGCCGCCCTGCTCGGCGCCGGGTTCGAAGCGGTAACCCACGCCGCGCACGGTGGTGATGAAACGGCGGTCCTCGTTCTCGCCGAGGCGGGCCCGCAGCCAGGAGATGTGGACGTCGAGGGTCTTCGTGTTCGGGTACCACGCCTCGCCCCACACCTCGGCCATGATCCGCTCCCGGGTGAGCACCGACCCGGCCTCGCCCAGGAGCAGGACGAGCAGGTCGTACTCCTTGGGCTTGAGGGCGATCTCGGCACCGTCGAGCAGGACGCGGCGCTGGTCGACGAGCACCTCCACGCCCAGCGCGCACAGCCGGCGCGGCGTCGAGCGGCGCAGGTGGGTGCGGATGCGGGCCAGCAGCTCGGCCACCCGGAAGGGCTTGGCGATGTAGTCGTCGGCCCCGGCGTCCAGGCCGGCGATGGCGTCGATCTCCTCGCCCCGGGCGGTCAGCATGAGCACCGGCAGCAGCGGTCGTCCCACCCGGATGCGCCGGCACACCTCCATCCCGTCGATGTCAGGCAGGCCGAGGTCCAGCACCACCAGGTCGACGCCACCACCCAGCGCCGCGTCGACCGCACCCAGGCCCTCGGCCACCAGGGTCACCTCGTTGCCGTCACGGCGCAGGCTGCGCACCAGCGGCTCGGAAATCTCGACGTCGTCCTCGACGACCAGCACATGAGCCACGACCTCCGAGCGTAGGACCCCGCCCTCTCGGCCCGGTCCCGCCGGCACACAATTACGCCAACGTTGAGGTCCGTTAGGAACCCGTTAGCAATTCGGTCGCCTGTACTGGGACCCGTGACCATCCGCATACTGTCGAGGCGGCCCCGAAGCGGGCGTCGGCAGCCGGCTGCGTCGGCGATGATCCGGCTCGCGTTGGCCGCCGGCGCCGCTGCGGTGGTGGTACTGGCCCCGATGTCGGCCTGGGCCGCCCCCGCTGCCCCGGCCGACGTCGCCAGGCCCGCTCCTGTCGCTGCTGCTTCCGCCGCTCCCGGCGCGGAGAGCGCTCCCGCAGCCTTCGTCGCCGCCGCTCAGACATCCGCCACCGACCAGGTGCCGCCGGCCGACACCGGCGGCGACGGCGGGCCCGACGGGGCGGTGCGCAAGGCGGCCGCGCTGGCCGGCTACCTGGCCTACGGGCTGATGTGGTCGACGCTGATGTGGGGCCTGGGGCTGACCACGGGGATCGTGCAGCGCTTCGTGCGCCGGGCCACCCTCTACGGCGGCCACATGGTGCTGGCCGTGACCGTGCCCGCCGGGACCACCAAGCAGCTGACCTGGACGTTCACCACGGCGGGACGACCCTCTACGGGTGCCAGAGCCCGGCCACTACGCCTCGGGGATGAAGGGCACGGTCACCGTCACCTGACCCCCCGGAGCGGACCTGCTCAGGCGATGGTCGGCGCGGTCCGGATGCCGACCAGCAGGGCGAGGCGCTCCTTCTTCCACACGCAGTCGACGTCGGCGAAGCCGGCCTCGCCCAGCCACCGGAGCTGATTCTCCAGGCCGGCCGTCTGGTCATGGGCCCCGTGCGGTCCGCCGTGGTGGTCCGCGGAATGGACGTGGCCGGCGGCGGACGGCTCCGGCGCCTCTGTCCCCCGGTTGTAGGCGCCGGCCAGGGCGGTGGGAGCAGGGATGAGGTCGAGGTTGAGGAACCAGCCTCCGGGGCGCAGCAGGGCGGCGATCTCGCCGTAGAGGGCGCGGATGCGGGCCGGCTCGGCGAGGTTGTGGATGGCGATGGAGGACACGGCGGCGTCGAACGGGCCGCCGAGGTCGTCGGCCCACCCCGGGGCGGACAGGTCGCTCAGGGCGAAGGCAGTGCGCTCCCCGGCGGGGTCGAGGCGGGCCCGGGCGTGGGCGACCATGATCTCGGAGAAGTCCTGGGCGACGACGCGGGCGTTGGGGAACGTTTCCAGGAGCTGGGCCGAGAAGGCGCCGTAGCCGGCGCCGATGTCGAGCATCACAAGCGCGGCGGTGCGGTCGAAGGGCAGCAGCTCCACGGCGGCGCGCAGCATCGAGGTGCGCTGGTCGGGGCGGGCCAGGTCGCCTGCGACCCACTGCTCCACGTAGTTCGGCGAGTGCCAGTCGTGGCGGCCGGTCGGGTTGGCGCTCTGGTCCATGATCGGCTCCTCGAACGAAGGGGCGTACCTATCCCCGGATCATCGTCCGAGCGACGTCAGCTCGCCATAGGCGTCGGCCTCCCGGCGGCTGAGGACCCGGTGGCTACGAGGGCTCAACGCGCCCTGGCGGCCCTCGCCTCCCGGTACAGGGTCTCGGGGGCGACGTCGGCGCCGTTGGGCCACACGATGGTGCCCAGCTGGCGGTCCACCCGCACCTGGGCGAACAGCGCCGGGTCCGCCCGCAGCGGCTCGAAGACCGGCCCCCGCAGCCGAGGGCCGAAGTCGACGTCGCCGACGCTGCCGTCGCCGAAGGACAGGCGGAGCACGAAATCGCCGACGACCTCGACGGCGGTTACGACGGGAACGGGCTCGGTCATGGCAGCGGGTCGATCTTACCCAGGGGCTCCAGGGCCACGGCCCGGTCCCACATGGCCGCCAGCTCGGCCTCGTGCAGCCCGGCCCACTCCCGCACCAGGCGCATGGCCCGGGCCGGCAGGCTTCCGCCGAGCACCTCGGCGGTGGCGATGGCCACCTGGGCCTGGTGCTCGCCGTAGATGGCGTGGAAGTGGGGCGGGGGGTGGTCGTCGAAGTACATGGCGATGACGATCCCGTAGAACTCGCTCAGCCGGGGCACGGTCGGCGAGTCTGGCAGCCCTACGGTGCTTACCCGAAGCTCCCCGGCTCGTCCTCGTCGCCATCCTCGTCGCCATCGTCGTACCAGTCGGGATCGCGGCGCGGGTCGGGGCCGTCGTCCCACGCCGGGTGGCCCTTCGCCGACCAGCGGTGCCGGTACTCGGCCATGGACACCGCGCCCCGGATGCCGTCGAGCACCTCGCCCTGGGGAGGCCTCCTCGAAGTCTCGGCGTAGACCCGGAAGTGGCCGCAGTCGTCGCGGGTCAGGTGCAGCTCGTCGACGACCCCCATCCAGGTCGGGGAGCGGATCAGGGCCGGCGCCCGTCATTCGGCAAGCTAGTCGGTGAGCCCGGCGGCGACCGGCGCACGCGGGGACGCACCACTGCGTCGCCGAGATTTGAAGCCGGTCGTCAGCCGATCGGGCTGTCGATCCGGCTGCCAATGACGGGCAGTGCCTTGAGGATCGGCTCAAGCTCCTCCTTGGTGACCACGTTGTCGAAGCGGGCGGTGATCCGGCCGTCGGCGCCAATGACGAACACCCAGGGCTCGGTGAGGTCGTCGTTGCGGTAGAGCCAGTCGGCGGCGGCGGTGTTGATGGCCTGGGCCTGGAAGTCCCTCCAGATCTCGACGTGGACGAAGTCGGCCCGGTCGGCGTACCGATGGGCCAGGTCGTTCACCAGATCGGTGACCGGCCCGCAGAACCGGCTGGTGCAGTACACCGGCGTGGCGAACACCGCGACCGCGGGCCGCTTGGCGGCCAGGGCGGCGGCGATGGTCGTGCGGTGCAGGTCGGGGTCCGGGATGTCACCGCTGACGGCCCGGGAGTCGATGGCCGCCCTCGGAACGTCGGTCGAGGCCAGGGTCAGCGTGTCGGAGGCCAGCGCCTTGTCGCCCGTGGCGGGGATGGCGTGGGTGGGCTTCACCTCGAAGGCGCCCTTGGCGGCGCGGAACCTGCCGCCGATGCTAGCCGTGACCTCCACCTCCCAGAACCCGGCCCTGTCGAAGCGGGTCCGGGCTCCGTAGACGCCGCGGGTGTCGGATGACAGCACGATCTCAGGCGTTGGTGGGGGCGGGGAGGGGACGACGGAGCCGTAGATGGGCAGGTAGGAGGCCGTCGTGGCCGGGCCGGGAGGTCCGGGATGGCTCGACTCCTTGGTCCCCAGGTAGGAGAACCGCAGATCCACCGTGCCATAGCCGATCAGGCGCTTGTCCACGGTGAGCACGCCCACGATGACGCGGGTGTCGGCGCCGGCGGCCAGGTCGTAGCTGGCCACGGCCACGGCCAGGTCGTCGGGGCTCGCCTTCGCGGTAGCGGAGCCGCCGCAGGCGACCAGCACGAGGAGCAGGGTGGCGGCGGCCCCAAGCCGGCGACGAGAGGCGGCGCGGGGCAGCGCCCGGGACGGGGGGTCAGGATCCATTGCCGTCATTTCTCACAGGGCGGGGCGGGTATGGCAAGTCGCCGCGGCGCATGATCAGCGCGCCGCAGCGCCGGGCATCGTCGCCCTCGCCGTCGGCCACCGGATCCTCACCGGCGACCGACGGCTCCAGGGGGGCGAAAGGCGCTGGCGTCCCGCATCGGTCCGTGCCCGACGGGGCTCCACCGGCCCGCCGGACGACCTCGGCACGGCTGAGTCGGTTTCGTCAAGCTCTTCGTGCTGACCATGACGCCTTTGGGCTCAAATCCCACCACTCAAGGGCACCCACCGAGGCGTTTCGCGCAGTGAAGAGTCCATCGGTACCCTGCCTGCTCGGGGCTACGTCCGCCAGACGACCTCGATGCGCTCGGCGTCGAAGCGATTGCGGCCCCGGACCGCGGCCGGTTCGGTGTCGTCGGCCACGATAGAGACGCCGGCGCATCCCTCGGGCTTTCGGGCGCATTGGTAGGCGTGCTTGCCTCGCTTCGGCTTGGTTGAGCGCATCCGGGCCCCACATCGACCGCAGCGGAGAAGCCCAGCCAGCAGGTAGGAGTGAACCGAGGACCGGGTCGTCGGGCCGGGTCGGTGAGCACGGCCCGCAGCCGGGCGCAGGTCGCCTCATCGAGAATCTTCGGCCAAGCGCCGGCCGCGACGACGCGTCCGTCGTGGACGCGCGCGCCGTACAAGCGTTCTTGCAAGAGCAACTTCCCGATCGCCGAACCGGTCCACGTCCCGCCTCTCGACGTCGCTATGCCACGGGCTTGCCAGTCCGCGGCGATGGAGCGAAGGGACTGGGCGGCCAAGACCCGCTCGGCCGCCTCCTTGATCAGGGCGGCTTCGTCAGTCACCACCTCGGACCAGTCCCGGGATATGCCGAACGGCCGTGGGCCGCCGCCCGCGCCGCGACGACCCAGTCGGCGGTTGCCGCGTACGAGAGCGGCGCAAAGCAGCCGTCGATGACCACGCTGAACCGCCTCGTCGCCGCCGCCGGCTTCTCGGTTGCGTGGGCGCTGGCTCCAGTCGAGTCGCCGGTCACGGTCACCGTCGAGGCCATGGCCCGGTGCCTGCACGCGGAGGAGGATGCGGAAGCACTGCGGCTGGCGGCCGATCTGGCGACCTCGCTGACGTCGATGGCCCCAGACACCGTCGCCGTCGCCATCGAGAGCGATCCAGGTTCGACTGGTGACGAGCGCTGGGACGCCCTGATCGGAGGTCTTGTCGAGCGGGCGGCCCACTGCAGCGGTGTGCGCACGCCCATCTGGACCGCGTCCGCGTCGAGATTCTTGGACAGGTGGTGGTTCCTCACCCCGTACTCGTCCGTGCACGCCTCGGCGATGGTCGAGACCCCTGCGGAGCTGGCCAACCGGGGTGTTTTCGTCCACGAGTCTTCGTTGCGGAGCGTCTGATCTTGCTCGGCAGCGACCAATTACGACAGTACCTGGCCGAGGTCGGCGACGAACTCGTCGCCGCGCAGTTCGAGGCGAGATGTTCCGCGGTACCTCTTCGCCATGAAGGTCGCTGCTGCTCGGGTGGAGCGCGACACCGACGACATCGTCGCCCTGTACCGATTGTCTCTCTTCGAAAGCGTGACGACGCCCTGGCCTACATCGAGCGGACCTATCCGGAGCTGACCCTGCTCCCGAGCGTTCAGTACCTTCTGGAGGAGCTCGACGCGGCCGACCGGCTCGGGTCGCCGCCACCTGCGAATCCTCCAGCGCGGCCACCCATCTGACGGGCTGACCCGTCGCTCACTCGGCTTCGAGGCCCAGGTGGGGTTCGACGAGGGCCTCCGGTGTGCCGTCAACTGGTTCATCGCCCGGGAGTCGGCACTGGCTATGCGGTCGGTCGACGCCGGCCCCGACGTGGTGGGCTACGAGGTCGACGGGTCGCGGATGGAGCGCTTCACCGCGGCCGAGACCTACGTCGAGGACGTGCCCTCGAGAGTTGACCGGGGCGCTGGCCACCGGCCGGCCAGGGCGTCTGCCAGTGCGGGCCACCGCCCGGTACGACGCTGTGTGAGCGCCGACGCGACCCGACTCTTGCCTACCGAACGTACGTTCAGGTAGTGTCGCCCTGTCGCCCTGTCGCCTTCGGCGGCGAGCGGGTGCGCTCTCCTTCTGTTGCATCATGTCCCGCAGGAGGCGAACATGGTTGTCGATGAACGTGCCCGTCACGAGCTCTACCGGCGCCTCGAAGAAGTGCTCGGCCCGCAGGCGGCCACCACGTTGATCGAGCACCTGCCCCCTTTGGGGTGGGCCGATGTGGCCACGAAGCATGATCTCGCTGGCCTGGAGGGCCGTGTCGAGCTTCGGATTGAAGCGTCCGCCGCCGACCTGCGGGCCACCTTCGAGCACGAGCTGCGGTCCCAGGCCGCCACGTTCGATCAAGGCCTACGGACGCAGGCCACGACCTTCGAGCAGGGCCTGCGGTCGCAGACCACAACCGTCTTGTTCGCTTTTGTCAGCCTGATGCTGACCATGGCCGGGCTGGCACTGGCGCTGGCCCGATTCACGTAGAGGCCCGCTGAGACGATCCCGGCCGCGAGGGCGCTCTTGCCCACCTGTCGGGCGCCGTTGATCGTGACCACCCTGGTATCGGTCAGCGCGCCCTCGAGGCCGGTTGGGCGAACCGGGGGATCAAGGGATGAGGGCCGATGGCCTGAGTCACCGATCCAGTGTCGCACGGCGGGCAGGCGCCTGATGGTGGATTCGCCACGCCCTCGTGGTGGAAACGCCGCTATGTCTGTGGTGGATCCGACGCAGCCGAGCGCGGCCGACGAACCTCACAGGTCAAGGCCAGTCGAGCTTGAGAGCCTTGGCTGCCGTGCTGAGCTTCAACACGAGCCGCCTCCCATCGCCGGGTAGGACTCGAAGTCGTGGCGTTCGTAGAAGCGGCGCTGCCGCAGCCGAACCCATCGAGTCCGTGGTCACCGAGCGCCTCGACCCGAAGGGTCAACCGGCTTCGATGTGACGGCGCCGGCGAGCGCGCTTCGCCGCCTTCGCCAGACGCGGGGCGGGCCCCGCCACGTCGAGCGCAGCTAGCAGGTCATCGAAGTAGTCCGCCGGAGGCGCGGGAGGCGTTGGGCACGACCACGAAGGTCGACACGGGCAGTGAGCCGTTCTGGTTGCGAGATCGTCTGCTCCCAGCCGTCTTTCTTTCACTAAGCTGGTTCTCGACCGTTTTTCTTTCACATCCCCGTCTTGTCCCGTACGCCCTCGACCCCGTGGCCGACCGCCCCCGGATCGGTGTTCTTTGGCGACGTCGCCAGCGCCGCCACGCTGTCGCGCGCCGTTGCCAGCGGACGTATTCGACGGCTGGCCCGAGGCGTCTTCTCCGCCGACCAGACATCGGATCCGGCAGAGCTCGTGGCTCGCAACCGGTGGCACATCGTCGCCCGCCTCGTGCCGGATGCCTTGATCGCTGATCGCTCGGCGGCGGCGGCCGGCGGGCCCACCGCCGGCGTGCTCACGGTCGTGTCCGGCGCCCGGAAGAACGACCTGGCGCTTCCGGGGCTTGTCGTGGCACCCCGCCTTGGAGCGGGGCCGCTGGTCGACGACCCGAAATGGGCGGCGACGCTTCACGTCACCTCCGACGCACGGACGCTTGTCGACAATCTTGCGGTGTCCCGCAGTCGGGCCGCCAAGCCGGCACGGACGTTGTCGCGTGACGAGCTGGAGGACTGGGTCGTCCGGACCTCGCAACGCCGGCCCGACGGATGGCTCCCCGCGCTCCGGACCCGGGCCCTCGATGTCTGCGACGAGCTCGGCCTTCAGGACCGTCGTCACCTCGTCGAGGAGATCGTCGGGGCCGCGGCGGGAACCCGTCGGGTACGACGGGGGGCCGGTCGGCTACTGGTCGGCCGGTCGGCCGGCCATGAGTACGACCCCGACCGCGTCGCACGATTCGACGAGCTGGCGTCGTACCTCGCCGCCATCCCGGCCGAGGTCGACGTTCCTGTCAATCTCCCTGCCGTTCCGATCGACGACGCATCATCGTTGCCCTTCTTCGAGGCGTACTTCTCCAACTTCATCGAGGGCACCGAGTTCTCGATTGACGAAGCGGAGGCCATCGTCACGACCGGCGACGTCCCCGGCGACCGGCCGGCGGACGCCCACGACGTGCTCGGGACGTTCGAGGTGGTGGCCGACCGCGACCTACGAGCCGCCGTTCCCACCACGCCTGAGGAGCTGTTCTTGCTTCTTGAACGTCGACATCGCCTGGTGATGGGCGGTCGCCCCGAGCAGCGTCCCGGCCAGTTCAAGCAAAAGGCAAACCAGGCCGGCTCCTATGTCTTCGTGGCACCAGGACTGGTGGAGGGCACCCTCATCGAGGGCTTCGGGCGCCTCGACGCCCTGCCACCGGGGTTTCCTCGCGCCGCATTCGAGCTGTTCCTCATCTCCGAGGTCCACCCCTACGACGACGGCAACGGCCGAGTGGCCCGCGCCGCCATGTGCGCCGAACTGAGCGCCGTGTACCAGTCGCGCATCGTGGTGCCAATCGTGTTCCGCAACGAATACCAGACGGCCCTGCGCAGCGTCTCGCGTCAGGGGCGCTTCGAGCTTTACGTCCGCACACTCGCCCACGCGTGGCGATGGACGGCGGGTATGCCGTGGAGGGATCGCGCCGCCGTCGACGGGTACCTGGCCGCAACGAACGCACTCGTCGACTCCACCGACGCAGAGGCCTCCGGCGTGCGTCTTGGCCTTCCATGAGCCATCCGGATCGATCTCGAGCAGGTCGGTCACTCGTCGCATACATGCTACAGTTGTCGCATGGCCGAGGTCGCCTCGCGGGAGCTGCGGAACCAGACTCGGGCGCTACTCGATCGGGTGGAGGCCGGCGAGAGTCTCACGATCACCGTCGATGGTCGTCCCGTCGCAATGCTGCAGCCCCTGGGTCGTCGGTCCCGATGGCTCAGTCGGCGAGAGTTCTGGGCCACGGTGGTGGCCAGCCAGGCCGACGCCGGGCTCGCTGATGACCTCGTCGACATCGCCGGTGAGCTCACCGACGACGTTCCGATTCGGTGAGCCGGGGAGTGGCGGACACGTCGGTGTTCATCGCCCGCGAGAGTGGCCGGCGCTTGGATGAGGAGAACCTCCCCGATGAGTTGGCGGTGTCGGTCGTTACGATCGGCGAGCTGCGGGCCGGCGTGCTCGTCGCCCGGACCGTCGAGAGCCGGGATCGCCGGTTGGCCACGTTGACCGCTGCGCTGGCGATGGATCCGATACCGGTCGACGAAGCAGTTGCCTCACAGTGGGCGCGGCTGCGGGTGACGTTGCGAGACACGGGCCAGCGGATGCCGGTGAACGACTCGTGGATCGCCGCCACCGCGATGGCGATGAACGTTCCCGTCGTCACCCAGGACGACGACTTTCCGATGCTCGACGCGTTCGCTGTCATCCGAGTCTGAGCCGGTCCGCGCGCCGCCAGTTCAAGCCTGCCCGTCAGGGCGCCGAACTGGTGACGCTCACGGTGGTTCGGCTGCTCAGGCGTGTCACCAGTTGGGGGGATGGGCTGTTACAGCTGTTGCTGGTGTTAACGTTGTTGCCACTGTGGCCACCACACCGGCGACCAAGCGGGCGGCATCCGCCCGGGCCAAGGCCTCGTCTGCCCCCGGGCCCAAGCCGAAGCCGAAGCCGCGGGCCAAGCCCAAGCCGACGCTGAAGGGCCCGGCCCCCCGGCCGCCCCAGGAGAAGGGCGCCCGCCTCGGGGGCCACGGCGACGACCTCGCCGGCCTGGTCCTGGTCCTGGTGGGCCTGGTCACCGCCCTGTCGGTCTACGGCGACCTGGCCGGCCCCGCCGGCCGGGCCCTGGGCGACGTGGCGGGCGTGGTGTTCGGCCTGGGCCGCTGGGCCGTGCCGTGGATCCTCTTCGCCGCCGGCGCCATGCTCATGTGGCGACGCCCGCCCAGCGAGCCGGTGCGGCTCACCGTCGGCCTGGCGCTGGCCACCGTCGCCGGCTGCGGCCTGGTCCACCTGGTGGCCGGCGGCCCGAGCTGGGGTGCGCCGGCCGCCGACCTGCGTTCGTCCGGCGGCCTGCTCGGCGCCGCCGCCGCGGTGCCGCTGCGGGCCGTGCTGGCCGCGCCGGGGGCGGCCGCCGTGCTCCTCACCCGGTTCTGCCTGGCCCTGCTGGTCCTGGCCCAGACCACGGTCCGCGCCGCCGCCGGGCGGGCCGCCAGCACCGCCCGGGTGGGCGGCCGGGGCCTGGCGTCGCTCGGGCGCAGCCTGGTCGACCTGCGCCCGCCGCCCCTGCCTGCCGTTCCGGAGGCCGGCGAGCCGACCCCGCCGGCCCCGGAACTGGCGAAGCCGGTCAAGGGGCAGCTCCCGATCCCGGCGGCCAGCATCGAGGTCCGCCTGCCCCCGCCGGCGGCCCCCGGGGAGCTGGCGGCCGAGCCCGAGGACCTGGCCATCGAGCCGGGCCCGAGCGGCCCTCTGAGCGGGCAGGCGGCCGGCGCCGGGGAGCCCAGCGCCTGGAAGCTGCCGCCCCTCAGCCTCCTCAAGCGGGGAAAGGCCCAGGATGTCGACCACGCCATGGTCGAGGCCCAGGGCCGCACGCTGGAGCGGGCCCTCGCCGCCCACGGCGTCGACACCGCCCTGGTGGGGATGACCGTCGGCCCCACCGTCACCCGCTACGAGCTGGCCCTCGGCCCCGGCGTCAAGGTGGCCCGGGTCACCAACCTCCACAAGGACATCGCCTACGCCATGGCGTCGGCCGACGTCCGCATCCTGGCCCCCATCCCGGGTCGTTCGGCCATCGGCGTGGAGGTGCCGAACAAGCAGCGCCAACTCGTCCTGGTGGGCGACATCCTCTCCTCTCCCGAGGCGGCGAAGGCCACCCACCCTCTCGAGGTGGCGGTGGGCCGTGACATCGCCGGGCGGGCCATCCTCGTCAACCTGGCCGAGGCGCCCCACATCCTCATCGCCGGCGCCACCGGCGCCGGCAAGTCGTCCTGCCTCAACTCGCTGCTGACGTCGATCCTGGTCCGCTCCACGCCCGACCAGGTGCGGCTCATCCTGGTCGACCCCAAGCGGGTGGAGCTGGGCCAGTACAACGGCCTGCCCCACCTGCTCACCCAGGTGGTGGTCAACCCCAAGAAGGCGGCCAACGCCCTGTCGTGGGCCGTCCACGAGATGGAGCGTCGTTACGACCTGCTGGCCGAGGTGGGCGTGCGCGACATCAGCGGTTACAACGCCGCCTTCGACCGGGGCGACCTCGTCCCGGATCCGGGTAGTGAGGTCACCTACGCCCGGCTGCCGTTCATCCTGCTGGTGGTCGACGAGCTCAACGACCTGATGATGGTGGCCGCCCGCGACGTCGAGGAGTCGATCTGCCGCATCGCCCAGATGGCCCGGGCCGTCGGCATCCACCTGGTCATCGCCACCCAGCGGCCGTCGGTCGACGTCATCACCGGCGTGATCAAGGCCAACGTGCCCTCCCGGCTGGCCTTCGCCGTCAGCTCGGCCACCGACAGCCGGGTCATCCTCGACCAGGTGGGCGCCGAGCGCCTGGTCGGCCAGGGCGACATGCTGCTGGCCATCGCCTCGTCGAACGTGCCCCTGCGGGTCCAGGGGGCGTGGGTGGGCGAGGATGAGGTGCGCAACGTCGTTGCCCACTGGCGCCGCCAGGCCCAGCCCCAGTACGTGGCCGGCGTCGAGGGCGACGAGCCGGCGTCGGGCTTCGACGGCGGCGGTGGTGCGGCCGAGGACGGCGACGAGATGCTGGAAGTGGCCATGGAGCTGGTGGTGCGGTCGCAGCTCGGCTCCACGTCGATGCTTCAGCGCAAGCTGCGCCTCGGCTTCGCCCGGGCCGGACGGATCATGGACCTGCTGGAGCAGCGAGGCGTCGTCGGTCCATCGGAGGGATCCAAGGCCCGCGCCGTGCTCATGACGCCCGAGGAGCTCGACGAGCGAAAAGCCGGGGCCTGACCGGGCGATCCTGATCGGGCGACACAGACAAAAAAGCGCCGATGGCACCTCCCCATTGAGGCGCCATCGGCGAGTTGATCGAGATGTTCTGTCAGGCGGCTATACGGGGCCGCTCGTTTCCGATCCGGCGGCTGCCGCTGACCGACGTGGTGGAGAACCAGCCGAGCAGGCTCTCCCAGGCGCCAGCCAGCGAGCCGATCACCAGGCCGGTGCCCACCGTGCCCATCCAGGCGTCCCGCACCGTGATCCCGAACCCTCGGAAGATCGAGTAGTCCAGGCCGACGGCCACGACGACGGCCAGGCTGAAGGTGAGCAGGGTCCGAGCCCGACCCAGCCCGGGGACCAGGTCGACGAGCAGGTCGGTGATCTTCAGAGCCACCAGACCGAACAATGTGACGACTGCGAAGGTGTACAT
>JBBSIS010000033.1:0-21264 GCA_038231955.1 Acidimicrobiales bacterium | reverse complement strand
GGCTGCTTTGATGCGCTCGACCGCCTCCTCACCGGCGCCGATGTCGACGCCGGCGCCGGCATAGGTCTCCCCTATGGAGTCACCCACTGGGCTCATCCACTGGGATCATCCACTGGGATGCACGAGGTCGACGCTGGGCACCTCGTCGGCGCCGGTGGCCTGGGGGACGGGCACCGGGTACTTGCCGGTGAGGCAGGCGCTGCAGAAGCCGCCGCCGGGCACGCCGGTGGCGGTGACCAGGCGGTCGAGGTCGAGGTAGGCGAGGGTGTCGCAGCCCAGGTAGTCGCGGATCTCCGAGACGGTGAGGTCGGCGGCGATCAGCTCACCCCGGGCGCCGGTGTCCATGCCGAAATAGCAGGGCCAGCGGTAGGGCGGTGAGGAGATGCGCAGGTGGATCTCCGCCGCCCCCGACTCCCGCAGCATGGCGACCACCGCCCGGGTGCTGGTGCCCCGCACGATGGAGTCGTCGATCACCACCAGGCGCTTGCCGGCGATGTTCTCCCGGATGGGGTTGAACTTCATGCGCACCCCCCGGCTGCGCTGGTCCTGCCCCGGTGAGATGAACGTGCGACCGATGTAGCGGTTGCGCACCAGGCCCTGACCGAAGGGGATGCCGGCGCGCCGGGCGTAGCCCTCGGCGGCGGGAATGCCCGACTCGGGCACGGGCATGACCATGGCCTCGCGAGTGGGCGAGACGGCGTCCGGTGGCAGCGGCGACTGCTCGGCCAGTTGCTCGCCCATGCGCTGACGCGACATGTGCACGGTCTGGCCGTAGAGGCGGCTGTCGGGTCGGGCGAAGTACACGAACTCGAACAGGCAGAGCTTGGGCTGGATGCGGGCCTCGGGGAACGGGCGGATCGAGCGGGTGCCGGTGGCGTCGATCACCACGATCTCCCCCGGGTCCAGCTCGCGCACGAAGTGGGCGCCGACGATGTCGAGCCCCGTGGTCTCCGATGACAGGACCCAACCGTTGTCGAGCCGACCGAGGCAGAGGGGGCGGAAGCCGTTGGGGTCGCGAACGCCGACGACGTGGGAGTCGTCCATGAGCACCAGCGAGAATGCGCCCTCGAGCCTGGGCAGCACGTCGACCAGGGCCCGCTCGAGATCGCGGCCGTCGCTGCGCACACCCGGCCCGGCCGACTGCATGGCGTCCTGGAGCATTTCGGCCACCACGTCGCTGTCGCTGTTGATGGTGCCGGGCAGGATGCCGGCCTCGGCGGCCAGGGCCGCGGTGTTGGTGAGGTTGCCGTTGTGGCCGAGGACGAAGCCGGCGTCGCCCGTCTCGCGGTAGATGGGCTGGGCGTTGCCCCACGAGCTGGCGCCGGTGGTGGAGTAGCGCACGTGGCCCACGGCCAGATGGCCCTGCAACGGGGCCAGCGTGCGGCCGTCGAACACGTTGGACACCAGGCCCATGTCCTTGACCACGGTGATGGTGTCGCCGTCGCTCACCGCCATCCCCGCCGACTCCTGTCCCCGGTGCTGCAGGGCGTAGAGCCCGAGGTAGGTCAGCTGGGCGACGTTGTGGCCGGGGGCGTAGACACCAAACACACCGCAGGCTTCCTTCGGGGTGTCGCCGTCCCCGTCGTCGTCACGAATGCCGACCGGATCAGGGTCGAGGGGCTGATCAGTGTCGACGGCTCTCACCTGCACTGATCCATCCTCCCACAGCGCCTCACCCGACACCCGACGGGAAACTGACCGTCAGTGGGCGGCGGCGTCGAGCTGGTCAGGAATGGCCCTCGTCCACCTGTCGACGGCGTGGGCCAGTCCCACGTCGGCCAGGCCGGCCACGACGAGCCGATCACCGCCCGCCCGTCCGAGCGCGGTCCAAGCCACGCCGGCGGCTTCGGCCCGCTGGGTCACCGCATTGAGGTGGTCGGGGCCCACACAGGCCACGACCCGGGACGGGGCCTCGGAGAAGAGGGCGGCGTGGCCACCGTCAAGTTCGACCTCGAAGCCCAGCCCGCACCGCACCGCCATCTCGGCCAGGGTCAGACCCAGGCCCCCGTCGGCCACGTCGTGCACGCCCTCGACCAGGCCGTCGTTGACCAGATTCCTGACCAGCCCGCACACCGCTTCGTGAGTGGCCGCGTCGAGCTCGCTGAGCTCGCCGCCCCTATGGCCGTGGGCCGACTCGGCCCAGCGCGACCCGGCCAGCACCCCACCCTCGGGAGCGGGGCCCAGCAGGAGGAGATGCCCACCGTCGGCCAGACCGGCGCCGGGCGGGCGGCGGACCAGTTCGTCGATCACGCCGAGCACGCCGATCACCGGCGTGGGGTCGATGTCGACGCCGCCGGACGCGTTGTAGAGGCTGACGTTGCCGCCGACCACCGGGAGGCCCAGGGCGCGGCAGGTGTCGGCCAGGCCGTCGACGGTCTCGGAGAGCTGCCACATCACTTCGGGGTGCTCGGGGTTGCCGAAGTTGAGGCAGTTGACGACGGCGACGGGCCGGGCGCCGACGCAGGACACGTTGAGCACGGCCTCGGCCACCAGCAGCGCCGTGCCCCGCCGGGGGTCGAGCGCGCACCAGCGGCTGTTGCTGTCGGTGGTGAGGGCCAGGGCCCGGTTCGAGGGCGGCAGGCCGGGGCCCTTGAGGCGCAGAACGGCGGCGTCGCCCCCCGGTCCCTCGACGGTGTTGAGGAAGAGCTGGTGGTCGTACTGCGTCCACACCCAGGACGTGTCGGCCAGCATGCCCAAGATGGCGGCCCCACAGTCTGCGGGGGCGGGGAGGCGGCCGGAGTCGTCGGCCCGACGGGCGTCGAGGTCGGCGGGCGGTTGCAGGGGCCGGCGGTAGCGAGGGGCGTCGTCGTGGAGGGTGGCGGCGGGTACGTCGGCCAGCACGTTGCCGCGCGAGCCGTTGAGGTCGCCCGAGCCGTCGGATCCGCCCGGGCCGTCGAGGATGCGCAACCGCCCGCCTGAGGTAACGGTGCCGACCACGGTGGCCAGCACCTCCCAGCGGCGGCACACGCCGAGCACGGCGTCGAGGTCGCCGGGCTCGACGATGGCCAGCATCCGCTCCTGGGACTCACTGGTCATGATCTCCGCCGCCACCATGCCCGCCTCGCGCAGGGGGACGGTGCGCACGTCGACGTCCATGCCCAGGCCGCCGTTGGCGGCGATCTCGCTGGTGGCGCAGCACAGCCCGGCGCCGCCCAGGTCCTGGATTCCGACCACCAGGTCGGCGTCGAAGAGGGCCAGGCAGGCTTCGATGAGCCGCTTCTCCTCGAAGGGGTCGCCGACCTGCACGCTGGGCCGCTTGGCGTCGTCGTCGTCGGTGAACTCGGCCGACGCCAGCACACTGACGCCGCCGATGCCGTCACGGCCGGTGGAGGAGCCCAGGAGGACGGCGAGGTTGCCGACGCCCTTGGCCCGGGCCAGAACCAGCCGTTCGGGGCGCATCAGCCCGACGCAGGCCACGTTCACCAGCGGGTTGCCGGCGAAGCAGGGCCGCACGGACAGCTCGCCGCCCACCGTGGGCACGCCGACCGAGTTGCCGTAGCCCGACACCCCGCTGACCACACCCTCCATGACCCAGCGGTTGCGGGCCCCCTCGACAGGGTCGTCGAGGGGGCCGAAGTGCAGCGAGTCGAGCAGGGCCATGGGGCGGGCGCCCATGGTGAAGATGTCGCGGATGATGCCGCCCACGCCCGTGGCTGCGCCCTGGTAGGGCTCGATGGCCGAAGGGTGGTTGTGGCTCTCGATACGGACGGCCACGGCGATGCCGTCGCCCACGTCGACCACGCCGGCGTTCTCGCCGAAGCCGGCCAGCACCCACGGCGCCTCGAACGGCAACCGGCCGAGGTGGGCCCGCGACGACTTGTAGGAGCAGTGCTCCGACCACATCACCGCGTACATGGCCAGCTCGAGCGGGTTGGCCGGGCGACCGAGGAGGCCGGTGATGGCCTCCGCCTCGTCGTCGGTGAGACCCAGCTCACGGTGCAGGGCGGGCGCCATGGACGGAGAACCTACCGGATATTCGCCCTGCATCGACCTGAGCCCCGGCCCAGTTTGACTTGAAGTCCTTGGACAGACGGGCCACAATGAGTCAAATGCCTCCTAAGACGATACCTGCCAAGACAATGACTCCTAAGACAGGGCGGTCGAGGTCGCCGATGTCCGTCAGTCACAAGGCGGCCCTGGCCGAGGGTCGTGACCAAGGAAGAGCGGTCCGGCGCTATCTCGAAGCGCTGGAAGCGCACAAGCCCAAGCGTGGCCGCAAGCGCACGCCGGAATCGGTGCAGAAGCGTCTCGCCGTCATCGACGAGACGCTGGCCGAAGCCGATCCCCTCAGCCGTCTGCACCTCGTACAAGAGCGTATGAACCTGCTCAACGAGCTGGAATCGTCGACCGGCACGGTCGACCTTCAGTCCATCGAGGACGAGTTCACCGTCGCCGCGAAGCCCTACGGTGAGCGCAAAGGGATCACTTACGCAGCGTGGCGCCAGCTCGGCGTCGATCCCGCCGTGCTCCGGAGGGCCGGCATCAGGCGCGGCGGCGCCGACACTTGAGTTCTATCGCCCTGCGGCGTCCTGGCCCTCGCCGACGGTAGCGGCGAGCAGGAGCGAGCCGAGCAGCTTGCGGCCGTCGTCGGAGCCCAGCAACGGGTCGCAGGCACGCTCGGGATGCGGCATGAGCCCCACCACGTTGCCGGCCGCCGAACAGATGCCGGCGATGTCGTCGATCGACCCGTTGGGGTTGCCGCCATACCGGAGCACCACGCGGCCCTCGGCCTGCAATTCGGCCAGCGTCTCCGGCGAGCAGGTGTAGTTACCCTCGAAGTGGTTGATGGGCAGGCGCAGGACGTCGCCCTTCGCCACTTCACGGGTGAGCACCGATTGCACGCTCGCCACCACCACGTTCACCGGCATGCAGAGGAAGCGGGCGCCACGGTTCTTCTGCAGCGCACCAGGGAGCAGGCCGGCCTCTGTCAGCACCTGGAAACCGTTACAGATTCCGACCACCGGTCCTCCGGCGGCCGCAAACTCGGTCAGCGGGGACATGATCGGGCTGAACCGGGCGATAGCGCCGGGGCGGAGATAGTCGCCATGGGCGAAGCCTCCTGGCAGGATCACCGCGTCGACGCCGGCCAGCGAACGGTCGCCATGCCAGAGAAGTTCGGCGCTCGCACCCAGGCCCACGAGCGCCTCGACGACGTCGTGCTCGCAGTTCGAGCCCGGGAACACCACCACGCCGATACGGGTCACAGGTCGACGCTCCCCCCGGGCGGACCGCCCGGCGATTGCCGGCCGGTCACCGGCTCGTAGGCTCCCCGACCGACACGGCCGTGTCCTCGATGACCGGGTTGGCCAGCAGCCGCTGGCACAGCTCGTCGGCCAGCGACCGGGCCGCTCCTGCGTCGGCGGCCTCGACGGTGAACCGGATGGCCTTGCCCACCCGGACTTCCTCCACGCCGTCAAAGCCCAGGGCCGGGAGCGCCCGCTGGATGGTGGCGCCGGGCGGGTCGGCGATGCCGGGACGGAGCCGCACCTCGACCAGAACGGGGAATCGCATGGCTGTCACCCTGCCACGCGGCCGACGGCTTCGAACGATGCCCCGGTCAGGCGCTCGTAGGCCGAGACGTACCGTCCGGACGTGGCCAGTACCACCTCGGGAGGCAGGTCCGGCGGTGGCGGGGCCTTGTCCCAGCCCGACGCCTCCAGCCAGTCACGGACCGGCTGCTTGTCGAAGGATGCCGGTGTCGTGCCCGGGGCCCAGGCGGAGGCTTCCCAGAAGCGGGACGAATCGGGCGTGAGCACCTCGTCGCACAGGGCCAGGGCCCCGTCGATCCAGCCCAGCTCGAACTTGGTGTCGGCGATGATGATCCCGGCGGCGAGGGCCCGCTCCGAAGCCCGGCGGTACACCTCGAGGCTGATGGCCCGGGCCCGCTCGGCCACCTCGGCGCCGACCAGCGCCGCCGCCGCGTCGAAGGAAATGTTCTCGTCATGATCGCCCACCGCCGCCTTGGTGGAGGGGGTGAACATCGGCTCGGGCAGGCGGTCGGACTGGCGGAGGCCGGCGGGAACGGCCATGCCGTGCACCGTGGCGCTCGTCGTGTACTCCTTCCACGCCGAGCCGGAGATGTAGCCCCGCACGATGCACTCGATGGGCAGCATGTCGGCCTTGCGCACCAGCATGGCCGCCCCGTCGCCACGTGACAGATCGGTCGAGATCAGGTGGTTCGGGACCACGTCGGCCACCTGGCCCAGCCAGAACTCGGTCAGCGCAGTGAGAACCCGGCCCTTGTGGGGGATGGGTTGGGGCAGGACCATGTCGAAGGCGGAGATGCGGTCGGAGGTGACCATGAGCAGCTGGCCGTCGCCGGCGTCGTAGATGTCGCGGACCTTGCCGGAGTAGAGGAGCGGGAATTCCATCGCCGGCACGATACCGGCGAGGACGGGGGTGCCCGGCATTATTGCAGTGCGATGAGGCCGACCACGCCGAGGATGTAGAGGACCAGGACCGTCAAGGAGTCGAGGCCCATACGCAGCACCTGCCGCTGCGGCCGCAGGACCAGCCCGACCAGGTAGACGACGGTGAGCAGGCCGCCGAGGGCGGTGAGATAGATGTCGCTGGCCTGGGCTCGAGGCAGCACCGCCTTGCCGCTGATCAGTGTGACCACCAGGAACAGCACCGGGAGGAAGGCGTTGCCGCCGAAGATGTCGCCGATCGCCAGCTTGTAGTCGCCCTTGCGGGCCGCGGTGAGCCCGGTGGACAGCTCGGGGAGCGCGGTGGCGGCGGCGAGTACGGTGGCGCCGAAGAGAACTCCGGACAGTCCCAGGTCGCCGAAGAACGCTTCACCGCTGGCCTCGATCGTCACCCCGGCGACGAGCGTCAGCAGGGCCGCCACCCCGAACACCACTGCGGCCCGGGCCGTGCTCACGCCCCGCTCGGTGGCCTTCTTCTCGGTATGACGGCGGGCGTGGCCCCGTGGCTTCTCCTGACCTCCGGGGGCATCGCCGCTGTCCGTCCAGGGCAGGTGGCTGCCTGGCCCGGCGATGAGCTTGAGCCCGACGAGCCACAGCACGACGATCAGGACCGGCCCGGGGGTCAGACGGGCGAAGATCAGGTTCTGGGGTAGCTGGGTGCCGGCGACGACGACCAGAAGTACGGCGATCACCAGCGTCCCCTCGAGCAGCAGGGTGAGGCTGGCGGCCAGGTAGGTCAGTGGTTTCCTGGGCCGCACGCCGAAGGCATCCAGAGCGACGAGCACCACTGTCTGCAGGGCGATGCCACCGAGCAGGTTGCCCACCGCCACCTCGACTCGCCCGGACAGCGCGGCGCTGACCGTGATGGCGATCTCGGGCAGGTTCGTGGCCAGCGAGAGCAGGATGACGCCGCCCAGCGCAGCGCCGAGGTGCAGCCGCTCGGCGAGGACATCGGTGTAGTCCGACAGCTTGATCCCCGCGCCCCAGATGACCCCGGCCGAGGCGAGGAAGGTCAGGAGCAGGACCAGGGGTGGAAGCGAGGACATGCGTCTCCTGGGTGACGGGTCGTCGAGGATTTTGTCAGGCGGCCGGAGGCGAAGCGGCCCGCGGCGTGCAGGGCTATTTGGCCGGGCTCACCCCGCTGTCCTGCGACACGAGGCCGTGCTCACCCTCTTGGTCGCAATCCGCTCAGGAACTCCCAGATGACGCCGGTCGCATCGACCGCCCCGTTGGGGGAACCGAAGAGCGGCGCGAACCATGTATGACCACCGCCGTCAATGGTGATGAGCTTGACCGACGAGCCGGACGAACATCCTGTCCATGTAGAGGTGCTGAGCAGGCCTTCGGCTGTGGTGGCCGGCGCTGACGGGCAGCCGTCGAGCTCGGCCCAGCGCTTCACCACATCCACCGTCGGTGGAGAAGGCTGGGTTGCACCACCGGCCGTGCGCCCGCCCTCGTAGGGGACAAGGCCGTCGCCGGTACCGTGAATCTCAATGACCGATACCGGGCGCGATGGGCGGCAGTCGTCGAGCACCATGGCCCCGGCCACCGAACCGACCCCCGCGATTCGCCCGGCCAGGTCGCAGCCGAGCTTGTGAGCCATGATGGCCCCCGCCGAAAATCCCACGACGAAGACTCGCCCGGCGTCGATCTTGGTCGTCGCCTGCACTTCGTCGATCACCCGGGCGAGGAAGGCGATGTCATCGGGCCCGGCGGTCGCCCGGCCGAGGCAGCAATAGCCACCGTTCCAGGTCTTGTCGACGCCTTCCGGATAGGCAACGACGAAGTCGCCGGTCTCGGCCATCCGGTCGAACTCGGTGGCCGTCACCATGTCCTGGCCGGTATTGCCGAATCCGGCCAGCACCAGGACCAGCGGCGCCGGCCGGGAGTGGTCGAGCGACAAGGGCGTGAAGAGCCGGTAGCTGCGCGGCGTCCCGTCCACGCTGAGCTGCTTCTGCTGCACCGCGGGTGCCGGCGCGGGCTCCCCAGCGTTCTTCGACCCGCCGCCGCCGCAGGCGGTCAAGACCAAGAGCACCACCGCCACGGCGCTCCGGCCGCGCCGAGCCGTCACTGGCGGCCTTCGGGCAGTATTCGCCTATGACGACACTGGTGGTTCTTGATCAGGGCGGGCCGATCTCCATCTCCTTCGACGACGTTCTGAAGTACCACGGAAGGAGCTCGATCGCCGGCGTCGCCCACGCCTTCAAGGCGATGGAGCGCGCGTTCCCACTGCTGTCCCCTGGTGAACCGCCGGAGCGCTATGACATCACTGTCGAGAGCGGGTTCCCCGGCGGAGGGGCACGCGACGCATTCGAGATGGTTACCCGGGCGGTCACAGGCGACCGTTACCGCCTGACGTCCGAGCCTGCCGGGGCCGATGCTCCGGAGGCTCCGGGAGGGAATTTCTACTTCCGTCTCGGCTACCGGGGAACAGTGGTCGACCTGGTCCTGCAGGCCGGCCTGGTACCGGAAGAGTTCCTCGAACTCGCCTGCCGGGAAGCCCCGACGCCGGACGAGGCCGTTCGCGCCCAGCAGCTCAAGGAGGAGATGGCTGAGCGGCTCTTGAGCCTGCCGGCGGACGAGGTCTATGACGCCGACCTCCGCTGACGGGTGCGCCGGGTCGAGCGCAGGAGCGTCTTACGCTACCTCTTCTTCTCGTTCAGGTCGACCACGTTGAGGTCGTCCTTCTCGCGCCCGGACCAGCCGACGCCCTTGGTGGCGAAGGAGGTCGGCACCTCCCGCGACACCTCGTCCTCCTTCTCGGGCTCCGGTTCTTGGCATGTACGGCTTCGCTTGAATGGCATGGAATCCATATTCCCAGACCGGGAGGCCGGATGAAGGATCGGTGGTGTGCAGAGGACATCCGCCCGGCGGGAATGGTCCGTACACTGAGTCGATAGTCCGGATGCAAGGTGCTGCAAGGAACGAGATGCCTGGTTACGCCGAAGCCTTGCGCCAACCGCTGTTCCTGATCTCGGCTGTGGCCCTCATCGGGGCTGGAATATGGTCGTTCTACTACCTCCGCCGAGGCGATGCTCCGCGACAGTCCGAGCCGGAGCGCTTCTCTCCGGAGCAACGGGTGCCGGTGACGGCCCAGGCCGCGGTGGGGCCCCTGCCTCCGGTCCGGCTGCCCGAGGAAAACCCCGCCATACCCAGCGTAACCTTCGCCGACGTGGCCGGCCTGGACGAGGCGGTCGAGGAGTTGCGGGAGCTCAAGGACTACCTGCTCGACCCCGAGCGGTTCCGGCGCCTGGGCGCCACGCTGCCACGAGGGGTTCTGCTGGTGGGAGCACCGGGCACGGGCAAGACGCTGCTGACCAAGGCCTTGGCCGGAGAGGCCGGTGTGCCGTTCCAGGTCGTGTCCTCGGCCAGTCTGGTCGAGGTGTACGTGGGCGTCGGGCCGGCGCGGGTACGCCAGGTCTTCGCCGAGGCTCGCAAGAAGGCGCCTTCGATCATCCTGTTGGACGAGCTCGACGCCATCGGCCGGACCCGGGCCCGCCAGGCCGCCGGTGGCCAGGAGGAGCGCGAGAGCACGCTGAACCAGCTGCTGCTGGAGATGGACGGGTTCGACCCGGCGGCGGGGGTGCTGGTCGTGGGGGCCACCAACCGTCCCGACGTGCTGGACCCGGCTCTGCTGCGGCCCGGGCGCTTCGACCGCCGGCTCTTCGTGAACCCCCCGGACCTGCGGGGGCGAAGGGCCATCCTGGCGGTGCATGCCCGCAACAAGCCGTTGGCCCGGGGGGCGAATCTGGATGCCATCGCCCGACGGACGACCGGCTTCACCGGCGCCGATCTGGCCAACGTCATGAACGAGGCCGCTCTACTGAGCGGTCGCCGGCACAAGAGCGAGCTCGGCGCCGCGGAGCTGGACGAAGCCATCGACCGGACGTTGAGCGGTCCGCAGCGGCTCTCTCAGGTGATCTCAGCCCGTGACAAGCGCGTCATCGCCTATCACGAGGCCGGCCACGCGGTGCTGGGCTGGGCCCTGACGCAGGGCTATGACGTCCACCGTATCTCGATCGTGGCCCGGGGTCAGTCCCACGGCCACACCCTGTCGGTGCCGACCGAGGACCGCCTCCTTTTCACCGAGAGCGAGCTCACGGCGCAGCTGGCGGTGCTGTTGGCCGGCCGGGTGGCAGAGGAGGTCGTGTTCGGCGATCCGACGACCGGCGCCGAGGATGACCTTTCCCGTGCCACCACCCTGGCCGAGCGGATGGTCAGGGACTTCGGCATGAGCAGGACGGTCGGCCTCCGCAGCGTGGCCGGCGGGCCCGACGTCGACCGCACGGGCGGGGATCGCCCAAGTGCCGCAGTGTCAGGTCAGGTCGACGACGAGGTCGGGCGCCTGATCGACGATGCCCACGCCCGGGCCGTCGACGTCATCATCGATCACCGCGTGTACCTCGACCGGCTGGCAGGTCGCCTCATCGCCGTCGAGACCCTGGACAAGGACGAGATCGATCAACTTCTGGCCGAAGTGCCCAGGCGGCCGCCGACCACCCAGGCTGATGCACCTCCCGCGCCCGCTGTTGTGCGCCGGCGACTGCCGAAGGGTCGGGTTCTCGACGCTGCCCATACGAAGACGAGCGGCTCCAGCTGAGTGACGCCTAAGCTCGCCGCCGGATGACGGCGTTGTTCACACCTGGGCCGGGACGAGTGCGTTCCACGGCTATGCCTTTTCTACGAGGCGGGCTCCTTGGCTGAGCAACCCATGCCGTTCAGCGAGCTGCTGGCCGGCTATGGCACCACGACCATCGGCGAAGGCATGGGTGTCGAGTCTGTGCTCGCCGTTTTGAAGCTCCGCAGCGAGGACGGGAGCCCAGCATGGTCTGTTCGCACCGGTGGCTCGCAACTCACGGTGGAAGAGCAGCTGGGGGTTCTCGACGGCCTCACCACCTCCCTGCGCCACAGGCTGACCCGGGCGTGGAAAGGGACTCTCAGCTTGGAGTCCCCCGCGAGGAATGCCGGCGAACCGGCGCCGGCACCTATCCCGTTCAGCGAGCTGCTGGCCGGCCTGGAAACGGCGGGCGTCGCCGACGAGCACCTCATCGAATCGGTCTTCGCCGTCATCAAGGCCCGGCGGATCGACGGTGGGTCGGTGTGGTACGTGCGTTCTTCGGAGATGAACCTGAGCTCGGAAGAGCTCCTGGGCGCCCTCGATGGCTACACGACGACGGTCCGACAAGACCTGGCAGGTTCCTGGACCTGGTGACCTGAGAGTCTCGACGCCCAGCGCCACGAAGGCACCGGCTTCGACGTAGACCGCCGGCTTGGCCGGGACGTCGTCAGAGCCGGACTGCACGCCGCCATCCCAGGGTCGAGACGACGAGTACGCCGGCCACGATGACCAGGTCCCAGGAACCGCTACCCAGGCCCAACCAGGGCTGGCGGATCGAGCTGGTCACGTGGGTCAGGGGCAGGACCTTGGCGATCTGGCGCATGGTCGAGCTCATGGCGGCGGGGGGCGGACCGCCGCCGCCGAGCAGGAACGAGGGGAAGAAGGCCAGAAGCCCGACGCCCTGGGCGGCCCGGGCGGTGGGCACAACGGCTCCCAGCAGCAGCCCGATGCTGGTGAAGGTCACTGCGCCGAGGATGACGCCGGCGGCGGTGGCCAGAGGCGAGGCGACCGGCGGCACCCCGTAGACCAGGCCGGCCACGATCAACAGCACCGCAGACGCGACCAGGGTGAGGACGACGCCCACGATCAGCTGGGCGGCGGCGAAGGACCAGCGGGGGAAGCCGGCGGCGGTGAAGCGCCGGAGCACGCCCCGCTCCCGGTACCCGGCCAGGTGCACCGGGACCATGACCAGGCCGATGGCGGCGATGACCACGGCCAGGTAGGACGCCACGTACCACTGGGACGGGTCGAGGTTGGCGAATGCGTCGGCGTCGTCGGCGCCGAAGGACCCGGCGATGACCAGCACGGTCACGATCGGGAAGGCGAACACGAAGGCCAGCACCAGCGGCTCGCGCAGCACCAGCCGCAGCTCGGTGCGGACCAGCTTGAGGACCTGGGCCCGAGCGGCCCTACGAGCGGGAACCTGGGCCCGAGCGGCCCCACGAGAGGGAATCTGGGTCCGGTTCATCGGGAGCCTCCGATCAGGCTGAGCTGGCGGTCGTCGCCGTGGGCCAGCAGGGCGATGACGGCCTCCTCGAGGTCGGGCATGACGACGGCCAGGTCATCGGGGACGTCGCCGCAGTCGAGGAGATAGGAGCAGACATGGGCGATCATCCGCCGTTCGCCGTGCACCTCCACCTGCCCGGCGACCCGCCGGATCTCGCCGACCCCCTCAACGGCGCGAAGGGAGTCGATCCCTACGTCGCCCACGCCGCCGCCGAAGCGCACGGTGGCCCACGGCGCGTGACGGTCGACGAGCTGGGCGGGCGTGCCGCCGTCGAGCACCCGGCCCTGGTCCATCACCACCACCCTGTCGCAGAGGGCCTCGGCCTCGTCCATGTAGTGGGTCACCAGCAGCACCGTCGTGCCCGCGTTGCGTAGCGACCGGATGGCGTCCCAGACGTCGCGCCGAGCCGCGGGGTCGAGGCCCTGGGTCAGCTCGTCGAGGATGATCAGCTTGGGCCGGTTGAGCAGGGCCAGCACCAGGAACAGCCGCTGGCGCTGGCCCCCGCTCAGGGCCGAGAAGGCCTGGCCGCGGTGCTCGGCCAGCCTGAAGGCGGCCAGCAGGCCGTCGACCGAACGGTTCTCAGCCGGCAGCGACCGAGGCTCCCGGAACAGCTCGATGGCCTCCCCCACCCGCAGCCGGTCGGGAAGGGCCGAGTCCTGCAGCTGGCTGCCGATCAACGAACGGAGCCGTGCGCCGTCGACCTGGGGGTCGAGCCCGAGCACGCGCACAGAGCCGGCATCGGGCCGGCGCAGGCCGGTGAGGCACTCCACCGTGGTGGTCTTGCCCGCCCCGTTGGAGCCCAGCAGGCCGACGATCTCACCCTCGACCACGTCGAGGTCGACGTGGTCGACCACCATCCGCTCTCCGTACCGCTTGCACAGCCCCCTCACCTCTACCACTGCGCCGCCATTGAGTGGGTTCGTCATGCCGATCCTCCGTCCGGCGGGACCGTCCCACCACACGGTCAACGATGACGGAGCGGCCCGGCGCGCACATCGGCCCATGGTCGACAACTCGCCTCCACCCAAGGGTGGAGGGCTCTCGACTCAGCTCGGAACCAGGCCGTGCTGGTAGGCGAACACGATGGCCCCCGCCCGGTCCCGGACACCGAGCTTGGAGAACACGCTGCCCACGTGGGTCTTCACCGTCGCCTCGCTGACGAACAGCGCGCCGGCGATCTCGCCATTGGTGGCGCCGGTGGCCATATGGCGGAGCACGTCGAGCTCACGGTCGGTGAGCATCGTGGCCTTGTCGGCCTGACGTTGGCGGGGCAGCCCGGTTGACCGGGTGACTTCGAGCACGCGGGCGGTGACGGCGGGGTCAAGCCACGCGCCCCCGGAGGCGACCGCCCGGGTGGCGGCGATGAGGTCCTCGGCCGAGGCCTCCTTCAGGACGAAGCCGGCGGCGCCGGCGTCGATCGCCCCCCACAAGACCTCATCGTCGTCGAAGGTGGTCAGCACCAGCACCGGCGGCCCGTCCAGGGCACGGATCTGTCTGGTCGCCTCGATGCCGTCCATGCCCCGCATGCGCACGTCCATCACCACCACGTCGGCAGCGGCGGCCCGGATGGCGGCCACGGCCGTCGCTCCGTCGCCGCATTCGGCCACCACCGTGAAACCCTCGTCCTCGGAAAGGATGCGCTGTAGCCCGGCCCGCACCAGCGGCTGGTCGTCAACCAGGACCACGGCGATCACGGCCGGTCGGCCCCGGTGCGGGGCACGTGGGCCCGCACCCGCCAGCCCCCGCCGGTCGGGCCGGCGTCGAGCTTGCCCCCCACCGCCTCCACCCGCTCCCGCATCCCGACCAGACCCACGCCGGGCGGCCCGCTGTCGTGGGCCGGCCCGCCCGCATCGACCACCTCCACGTCGACTGCTCCACCCCCGACGGCCACCACGACCCGGGTCGCCGCCCCAGGCGCGTGCCGGGCGGCGTTGTTGAGCGACTCCTGCACCACCCGGTAGACGACCAGGCCGGTGACCGGTCCCACCTCGTCGATATCGCCGGTGATGCGGAGGTCGACCGGCGACCCGGCTGAGGCCATCCGCTCGACCAGCTCCGGCACATCACTGGCCGCCGGCATGGGGGCGAAGTCGGCACCCGTCGTCTGGCCGTCGCGCAAGGCGCGGGCGCTCGCTCGTATCTCGGCCAGGCTGGCCCGACCGATGGCCTCAGCCTCGAGCAGCGCCTGGATGGCGGCGTCGGGGTCGCCGCCCACCTGTCGCCGAGCGCCGGTGACGCTGAGCAGGACCACGGTGAGCGAATGACCGACCAGGTCGTGAAGCTCGGCGGCGATGCGACGGCGCTCGACGTGGACGGCCTGCTCGGCCAGCCGCTCCCGCGTGGCGGCCAGCTCGATGGCCACGTCGTGGAGCCGGCGCATCTGCTCGCTCGACACCCAACCGAAGCCGATCCCCATCATCCAGAACGGCCACCCCCAGTCCTGGGGGCTGATGGCCTGGACGAGCGGCGGTGCCAGCACCGCGACCACACCGGCGACGACCCGGGCCCGCCGATCGGGCGTCACCAACACCAGGAACGAGAGGGCGACAACCATGAGGAACATGGTCCCCTCGCCACGGTGGCGCAGGTTGAGGACGACGGCGGGGCTGAACGTCCACGCGGCCAGCACCGAAGGAGGCATCCGAGGCCACCGGGCCTGGGCCGCGAAACCCCCGGCGGTGACCGCAGTCAGGGCGGCCACCTCGAGGCGGGCGTCGATCCCCCTGGCGGCGGCGACTCCGGCCACGCCCACCACTCCGGCCACGAGCAGGGCCCGCAACCACCAGCGGTCCTCGTCGACGCTCGGCGTCGGGTGCTGCACCTTGCCGACCGTACCCAACGGGGTCGGGACCGACATCGGCCCGCAGGAGGGTCGGCTTTCTACGCCCACGGGTGGAGAGGGGATCACGTCACAGGATCGTCTCCGGCTGATAGCCGGCTGCCTCGGGGAAGCGCCTGGCCAGCTCCTCGGCCCGGCGCACGAAGGCCACCACCTGCCCGACTGCCGCCCCCGTGAAGGTGATCGGATCGGCGACAGTGGCGTCGAGGTCCTGGCGGGTGAGGCGCAGGCGCTCGTCACCGGCCAGCCGGGCCAGGAGGTCGTCGTCATCCGTCCCCGTCTCGCGCCGGGCGAGAGCGGCGGCCACCGCGTGCTCCTTGATGGCGCGGTGGGCCTGCTCCCGCCCGACGCCGGCCCGCACCGCCGCCATCAACACCTTGGTGGTGGCCAGGAAGGGAAGGTCCCGGGCCAGCTCCCGCTCGATCACGGCGGGGAAGGGGGCCAGTTCGTCGAGCACGGTGAGGAATCCCTGGTAGAGCCCGTCGATGGCGAAGAAGGCGCCGGGCAGGGCCACCCGGCGCACGACCGAGTCGGACACGTCGCCCTCGTTCCATTGGTGGCCGCTGATGCCCGTCACCATGGCCAGGTGGCCGGCCAGGACGACGGCGAGCCCGCAGATCCGCTCCGACGTACGGGCGTTCATCTTGTGGGGCATAGCGGAGGAGCCGACCTGACCGGCGGCGAATCCCTCGGTGAGGAGCTCGTGGCCCGACATGAGGCGGATGGTGGTGGTCAGGGAGGCGGGGGCGGCTGCCGCTTGGACCAGGGCGGCGACCACGTCGAGGTCGAGCGACCGCGGGTAGATCTGGCCGGTGGAGACCAGGGCGGTGTCGAAGTCCAGATAGCGGGCCACCGCCTCCTGGAGGTCGGCCAGCTTCGCCGGATCGCCACCGAGGAGGTCGAGCTGGTCCTGGGCGGTGCCCATGGGGCCGGTGATGCCCCGCAGCGGGTACCGGGCCAGCAGTTCGTCGACCCGGGCCAGGGCCACGAGCAGCTCCTCACCGGCGCTGGCCCACCGCTTGCCCAGGGTGGTGGCCTGGGCGGCGACGTTGTGGGAGCGGCCGACCATGACCAGCGTGGCGTGGTCGGCGGCCAAGCCCCCGAGGCGGGCGATGGCGGCAACCATCCGGGCCCGCACCAGCCGCAGCGACGTGCGGATCTGGAGCTGCTCGACGTTTTCGGTCAGGTCGCGCGACGTCATGGCCTTGTGGATGTGCTCGTGGCCGGCCAGGGCGCAGAACTCCTCGATGCGCGCCTTGACGTCGTGGCGGGTGATGCGCTCCCGCGCCTCGATGGAGGCCAGGTCGACCCGCTCCACGACCGCCTCGTAGGCCTCGACCACCCCTTCGGGCACGCCGACGCCCAGATCCCGCTGGGCCCGCAGCACGGCTAGCCACAGCCGTCGCTCGAGGACCACCTTGTGCGCCGGCGACCACAGCTCGACCATGCCGGCCGACGCGTAGCGCGACGCCAGCACGTCGGGGATGATCGCCGCCGTCATGTCGAGGCGGCTCGGCGCTCGTCGAGACGGCGGGCCAGGTCGACGTCGGTGACGGCCAGGATCTGCACCGCCAGGAGGGCGGCATTCATGGCCCCGTCGACGGCGACGGTGGCCACCGGGATGCCGCGGGGCATCTGCACGGTGGCATAGAGGGCGTCGACACCGTTGAGTGCGCCGCCCGAAAGGGGCACGCCGATCACCGGCAGGGTGGTGTGGGCGGCCACTGCGCCGGCCAGATGGGCGGCCATGCCCGCCCCACAGATGACGGCGGCGAAGCCGTTCGCACGAGCGGCGCCGGCGAAGGCGGCGACGGCCGCGGGCGATCGGTGGGCCGACATGACCCGCTCGTCCACCTCCACGCCGAACTCGGCCAGGGTGGCAGCTGCGGGCGCCATTTTGGCCTGGTCGTTGGGCGATCCCATGAGCACTGCCACCTTCATGCGCGCTGCGCCTTCCTTTGCGTTCGATGCGAACTGGTTGCCACGCAGTGTCATCTGTCGGACCGGATGTCACCAGTTGCCGCCGTTCGGGCGATGTCGGTCCGGTACTGCATGCCCGGCCACGAGATGTACGACACCGCGCCGTAGGCGGCCTCGCGGGCCCCGGCCAGGTCGTCGCCCAGGCCGGTGACGGCCAGCACCCTCCCGCCGGCGGTGACGCAGCGGCCCTGGTCGTCGGTGGCCACGCCGGCGCGGAACACGATCACGTCGTCGGCGGCGTCGGCCTTGACGAGGCCCTCGATGACGTCGCCGGTGCGGGGTCGCGTGGGGTAGCCCTCGGTGGCCAGGACGACGGTGACCGCAGCCCGGTCGTCGAAGGTCGGCTCGGTCTCCAGGCGGCCGGCGGCGGCCTCGGCCAGCAGGGCGGCCAGGTCGCCGGCATAGCGGGGCAGGACGGCCTGGGCCTCGGGGTCACCGAAGCGGACGTTGTACTCCAGCACCTTGGGCCCGGCCGCGGTCAGCATGATGCCGGCGTAGAGCACGCCGCGGTAGTCGATCCCCAGCGCCGACAGAGCGGCCAAGGTGGGCTCGACGGCCCGCTCCAGCACCTCGGCCACCACGTCGGGCCCGGCGACGGGGACCGGTGAGTAGGCCCCCATCCCTCCGGTGTTGGGCCCGAGGTCGCCGTCGGCCAGCCGCTTGAAGTCCTGGGCCGGGGCCAGGGCGACGGCGCGCCGGCCGTCGCACACGCACAGCAGCGAGAGCTCCGGGCCGTCGAGCCACTCCTCGATCACCACCCGCCGGCCGGCGTCGCCGAAAGCGGTGCCCGACAGCTTGGCCTCCACGTCGGCCACGGCCTCGTCGAGTGCGTCGGTGACCAGCACGCCCTTGCCTGCGGCCAGCCCGTCGGTCTTGACCACCCACGGCGCCGGCAGGGCTCGGAGAAAGGCCAGGGCCGGACCGGGCGCGGCGAAGGCGCCGTACGCGGCGGTCGGTACCCCGGCGTCGTGCAGCACCTCCTTCATCCACGCCTTCGATCCCTCTAGACGGGCGCCGTCGGCGCCGGGGCCGAACACCAGTCGGCCCGCAGCACGAAGCCGGTCGGCCATCCCGTCGACCAAGGGGACCTCGGGGCCGATCACGAACAGATCGGCGTCGATCTCCTCTGCCGATGTGGATGTCGACCCCGGAATGCCGGGGCTGCCCGGCGTGACAACGACCTCGGCGGTGCGGGCGAGGGCCGTAGCCAGTGCGTGCTCTCGCCCTCCGTTGCCGACGACACAGACTTTCACGGTGACGCGATCAGATCACGAGTACGCCAGGACCGACATCTCGTCCATCCCATTCCTGCTCGTCGTCGTAACCGTCGTCGTCGTCGTCGTCCGCGACCGGAGGCGACGTATCCGTGAAGCGCACGAACTGGTCACGCCCCGGCCCGACGCCGACCAGGCCCACCGGCACCTTGCACTGCTCGGCGATGAAGTCGAGGTAGTCGCACGCCGCCCGGGGCAGGTCGTCGAGCGTGGTCGCCCCCGTGAGATCGGTGTTCCATCCCGGCAGTTCCTCGAACACCGGAGTGACCTTGTGCAGGATCGACTGGTGGTAAGGCGGGTGCAGGTACCGCTCGCCGTCGGCCTCGTACGCCACGCACACCTTGAGAGTGTCGAAGGCGTCGAGCACGTCGAGCTTGGTGATGGCCAGCTCGGTCAGGGAGTTGAGGCGGACGGCTTGGCGCAGCATGACCGTGTCGATCCAGCCGGGGCGACGGCGGCGACCGGTGTTGGTGCCGAACTCATGTCCCCGGTCGACGAGCGCGTCGCCCCGCTCGTCGAACAGCTCGGTGGGGAAGGGCCCGGCGCCGACCCGGGTGACGTAGGCCTTGGCCACGCCGATGACCCGCTGGATGTGCATGGGGCCGACGCCTGCGCCGGTGAGCGCCCCGCCCGCTACTGGGTTGGAGGAGGTCACGAAGGGATAGGTTCCGTGGTCGAGGTCGAGGAAGGTGGCCTGGGCCCCTTCGAAGAGCACGTTTGCTCCCGACTCCAGGGCATCGTGGACCAGCCCGACCGAGTCGGCGATCATGGGCTCGAGCCGGGGTGCCAGCTCGCCGAGGTACAGCTCGGCGATGTCGTCCGCCGATTGGGGCAGCCGGTTGTGGATCTTGGCCAGGATGAGGTTCTTCTCCTTGAGGACCACCTCGAGCTTCTCCCGAAAGATCTTGGGGTCGAGAAGGTCCTGCACCCGCAGGCCCACCCGGGCCGCCTTGTCGGCGTAGGCCGGGCCGATGCCCCGCTTGGTGGTGCCCAGGCTGTTCTTGCCCAGCTTGCGCTCGGTGAGGCGGTCGAGCTCGACGTGGTACGGCATCACCAGGTGGGCGTTGCCGCTGATCCTCAGGCGGCCGCAGTCGACGCCGCGCGCGGTCAGACCGTCGATCTCGGCCACCAGCACGGCGGGGTCGATCACCACGCCGTTGCCGATCACGGGGGTGACCCAGGGATAGAGGATCCCACTGGGGACGAGCTGGAGGGCGAAGGACTCGTCGCCGACGACGATGGTGTGGCCGGCGTTGTGGCCACCCTGGTAACGGACGACGACCTGCATCTCCTTGGTGAGGAGGTCGGTCAGCTTGCCCTTGCCCTCGTCGCCCCATTGGGTCCCGACGATCACGGTTCCGGGCACGCGCGTCTCCTCAGCACTACCTACGGCGGTCCGAACAGTGTACCCCCCCTCGCCCGGGCGCTCCCATCCGAAATTCCGCTCAACTCCCGCAGGGTCCGGCCGATACATGGAGTGCGGCACCCGCCAGCCGCAATCAACCAGGGAGACGGTGAGGGCCGATCAACTGGAGCCCCCGCCCCGCCAGGGAGCTCCAGTCGGCCCCACCGCCTCCCGCCTTTCACCCGGACCGTTTGCTAGGACGGGGGCGTGACTTCCGGATGCCGCCTGCTGCTCGTCCGCCACGGCCAGTCGGTGTGGAACGCCGAGGGCCGCTGGCAGGGTCAGGCCGACCCGCCCTTGTCCACCCTCGGGGAGACCCAGGCGGCCGAGGCGGCCACCCGCCTCAAGGGAGTGGGCTTCACCGCCGCGTTTGCGTCCGACCTGGTGCGGGCCCGGCGCACCGCCGAAATCATCGCCGATTCCCTCGGCCTGGGGCCCGTTCGGGTCGACCCCGGCCTTCGCGAGATCAACGTCGGCGAGTGGACCGGGCTGACACGGGACGAGATCATCGTCGGCTGGCCGGGAATGTTGCCCGACTGGTCGGACGGGCGGATCGCCTCGCCGCCGGGCGGCGAGACCCGGGCCCACCTGGCCGATCGGGCCCGGAAGGCGCTGGCCCGAGTGGCGGCGGGCGCGGCGCCCGGCGACCGCCTGCTGGTCGTCTCCCACGGCGCCCTCATCCGCACCCTCGATCGGGTGCTGACCGGCCGGCAGGTGGCCATGGCCAACCTTACCGGGCGTTGGTACGAGGCCGACGAGGACGGGCGGCTGACCGCGGGCCAGCTGGTGGCCCTCGCCGACAACGAGGACACGACAACCTCACCGTCGATCTGAGGCCGGTCCCGCCCCGCCTCGGGCCGGAGCGGGCGCGGAGTGGGTGGGACGCCAGCGGCGCTCGGCAACTGGTTCGACGTGGCACGATCTCGCAGGTGACCGCCAGACCCTCCGCCGCGCAGCACCTGCGCGACCTCGCGTGGCTGCGTCGCGTCCGCGACCGGATCGACCGGGAGTACGCGCAGCCGCTGGACGTCGAGGCGCTCGCCCGCGGCGCGAACATGTCGGCCGGGCACCTCAGTCGCCAGTTCCGGCGCGCCTACGGCGAGTCGCCGTACGCCTATCTGATGACGCGGCGCATCGAGCGCGCTATGGCGCTTCTGCGTCGAGGCGACCTCAGCGTCACCGAGGTCTGTTTCGCGGTCGGCTGCTCGTCGCTGGG
>JBBSIS010000032.1:0-21388 GCA_038231955.1 Acidimicrobiales bacterium | reverse complement strand
GGGCGCGCTGTTCCGCAACGCCGCCGCGTTCGGCGCCGGGGCGGTGGTCGTCGACCGGACCGCGGCCGATCCGCTCTACCGCCGCTCGATCAGGGTGTCCATGGGGCAGGTGTTGCGCCTCCCCTTCACGCGGGTGGACAATATGCCCGCCGCCGTGAGGCGGCTCCAGGCCACCGGTTATGAGGTGCTGGCCCTCACGCCTTCGCCCGACGCGATCGACATAGGCGATGTCAGCCCCGGACATCCCGTGGCCCTGCTCGTGGGAGCGGAGGGACCGGGCCTGTGCCCGGCGACGTTGGCCACCGCTGACCGGCGGGTGCGCATCACCATGGCGTCGGATGTCGACTCGCTCAACGTGGCGACGGCCGCCGCGGTCGCCCTGCACCGCCTGGCCCCGCAGTCGTTGCCGGGGCCTGGCCTGAGCGGCCCTTGGAGCGGGGGACCTGGGCCTGAGCGGCCCTTGGAGCGGGGGACCGGCGCCTGACTGGACAAGCGGTGGCAAGCGCGTAGAATAAGGACGGCGCCCTTCCTCACCCCGTCCGCCGTGGGGTCGAGTGGGGCGCCACTTTTCTCATCCCTGGTCTGGCTGTTCCCGGCTGCACAGCGATGCCCGGCTCAGCAGCGCCCAGTGGACGACGCCGCCGAAGGTCCGCCTGTCGAAGGTGATGGCGCCGAAGCCTGCGTCGGTCATCATCCCGGCCGTGCCCACCAGCCACGGGGGCGGGACGCCTTCGCCGTCATCGCCGCTGCGGGCCATCAGACCCACCACGGTCCGGCCGCCCCGACCGACCACCCGACGCAGCTCCCGCAAGCCCCGCTCGGGGGCGGCCCAGAACTGCATGGAGTTCAAGGACCACGCCTTGTCGAAATGGGCGTCTCGGAACGGGAGCCGGGTGGCGTCGGCCCGCACCACCTGCACCCGGCCGTCCCGGCACGCCAGGCGGTTCCGGCGGGACGCCTGGCGCACCATGGTCGCCGAGCTGTCGACCCCGGTGACGAAACCCGCCGTCGCCCGGTCGGCCGCCAGGGCGACGCCCCGGCCCGGTCCGCACCCCACATCGAGCACCCGTTCGTCGCCCTGGAGGCTCAGGCAGTCGAGCATCCACTGGTTGGCCTCGCCGGTGAGGCGGCTGATGATCTGGCCCGCCAACCATCCTCGAACGCCCTGCGGCGCGCCGAACTGCGACCGTGGCAGTTCCAGGTTCTCCGCGGCGCTTCGGTGCTCGCTCAGCCCACCCCCAGCAGGTCGACGACGAACACCAGCGTCTCGCCGCCCTTGATGACGCCGCCGGCGCCGGCATCGCCGTAGCCGAGGTGGGGCGGGATGGTGATCTTGCGTCGGCCACCAACCTTCATGCCCGCCACACCCTGGTCCCAGCCGGCGATGACCCGCCCGCCACCGAGGGGGAAGCGGAAGGTGTCCCGCCGGTCCCACGACGCATCGAACTGGGCGTTGCTGCTCCAGGCCACGCCCACGTAATGGACCTCCACGTCCTGGCCTGCCACCGCCTCCGGGCCGGTGCCCTCGACGAGGTCCTCGACCACCAGCTCCGTCGGCGGCGTGTCGCCCGGAGTCACCTGCACCTGCGGCTTCTCGCTCTCCGTCATGCCGGCCAGCCTGTCATAGCTGGGGGTCGCGACAGACCGGGCCCGGCCCGCCCGGCCCGGGGGGCGGGTCGGTTCGGGGGTACGGCTGGGTGAAACCCGACCCGGGATCGGAGGTTCGCAGCCACCGGACGATGCCCCGGGCCAGGGCTTCGCCCTCGACCCGTTGCACGTCGGGCCGGGCCAGCAGCTCGGCCTCGGGCGGGTTCGAGATGAAGGCCAGCTCGGCCAGCACGCTGACCACCTTCCCGGGCAGGCGGAGCATGGCGTAGTAGTCGCCCTGGCGGCCGGGTCGGTACTTCGCCCCAGCGTCGCGGTCGGCCACCCACGCCGCCCGGTACTGGGCCAGCGCCCGGGTCACCTCCTCGTAGACGAGGCCGGCCAGCCGCTTCGAGTCGGCCGAGCCGATCTGGTAGTAGGTCTCCGAGCCCGGCCGCGGCCAAGCTTCGTCGGGCTCGGCGTTGTGGTGCACGGAGACGAAGGCCCGGGGGCCGACGTCCCTGGCGATCTCGGCCCGGGCCGGCAACTCCACGGTGTAGTCGGCCGTCCGGGTCAGCAGCGTGGGCACACCCTGAGCCTCCAGTGCCTGCTGGGCCTGCCGGGCGACGGCCAGGTTGACCCCGGCTTCACCGACGCCGCCCGGGGACACGGCGCCCGGCTCGGCGCCACCGTGGCCGGGGTCGAGCACGATGGTCGGGCTCCCCACCGCCTTCCCGCCGGTCACCACCGCAATGCGATTGCAAGGGGTGCGGACCATCCACCCGCCGGCTGCGGCCGGGCCGAGGACGGCCACGACCACGCCGGCCGGCGTGACCAGGGCGGTGGGCGCGACAGGCGCGCCGGTTCGCCCCGGCGGGCCGGAGGGAAGCGTGGGGACCGAGGCGTTCGGGAGGACGGCGATGCCGGGAGCGGTCGAGGCGCCAGGCGAGGCCGTTGTCGGGGGCTCGGCCGTCGGCGAGGGGGTGACCGGTCGGGCACGGTCGATCACCGCATCCGGGCCCCTGGTCCCGCACGCGACAGTCAGCGATGCCAAGAGGACGGCGGTCGTGCCCAGGCGCCGACGGTAGGACGTTCGATCCACCCCGCGACGGTAGCGGTGCGAGCCGGCGGCCCGGAGGAAGCGCCCGTCAAGGCTCGCGGCCGCCGCGTACGACCGTGCGAGCCAGTCGGCTCCTCGTGAGGAGTACAGTCCTCCTCGAGGGATCTCGGAGCAGGTCTTTCACCGGACGATCGGCGGTTCGATGGGCGGATTGGCGGCATGACGCAGACGGTGTTCACCGTGATCACGGAGGTCGACCCCGAGCGGGTCGGCGATCTCGAGCAGGTTCTGGCCAGGATCGGGCCCGACCTCCGGACCAGCGACGTCCTGCCGCTGGGCGACTTCGAGACGCTGCACTTCGCCAGTCTGGTGCTGGCCCGGGACGCCACGCTGCCCCCCACCCTCATCTTCGAGCACAACGTGGACGGGTCGCTCGACGCCTGGCTCGCCACCCTGGTGGCCCGTGCCAGCCCGGCGCTCGACGTTCTGTACAGCAATTGCATCGGCTATCCCGCTGGCGACGACGGTGAGCTGAAGCAGGCCTACCTCGCCGCCCACGTCGTGCGTCCCGGCGCCTACCACATCGGTGCGACCGGCCGGACGCGAGCGCGCATCGGTCAGGAAGCCCAGCTCCGGCAGGGGATCGAGGACTACGTCGAAGCCGAGATGACCGCCGGTCGTCTGCCGGGCGACCCGGTTGCCATCCGTTCTGCGATCCGCGCCTTCGTCGCCGGCGACCCGGCTTTCGCATGGGCCAAGCCCAACCACCTTCAGGCGGCACGGGAGCAGCTCGGCGCCATGTGGGAACGCGTCCGTCCCGTCCTGCCGCTGGTCATCCTGGTGCCGGTGGCCGTTGTGCTCCTACCTCTCCTGGTGCCACTGCTGGTCGGATGGGCCGTGGTGCTCCGTGGGAAGGAGCTGACCGACGACGTCCGCCAGGATCCGGCCGGCTCCGGAACCGTCGAGGCGCTGTCACGGACGGAGGACTTCGTCGCCCAGAACCACCTGGCCAGCGTCATCCCGGTGAAGCCCGGGCTGTTGCGCGCCGTCACTCTGCCCGTGGTGCTCTACGTCGTCAACCTCTCGGCGCGTGTGCTGGCCACCAAGGGGACGCTGGCCGGCATCCCCAGCATCCATTTCGCCCACTGGTCGAGGATCAACGGCGGGCGCCACCTGCTGTTCCTGAGCAATTTCGACGGCAGTTGGGAGAGCTACCTGGGGGACTTCATCGACAAGGGCCACGCCGGGCTCAGCGCAGTGTGGAGCAACACGGTCAACTTCCCCCGAACCCGTCTGCTCGTGGAGGACGGTGCCGAGGACGGCCCCCAGTTCCGCCAGTGGGCCCGGGCGAAGCAATGCCCGACCGCGGCGTGGTACAGCGCCTACCCGAACGCCACCATGCCGATCATCGACAACAACACGGCCATCCACAAAGGGCTCTACGGCGCCATGGACAAGGAGGAGGCCCAGGCGTGGCTCCGCCGGCTCTAGGACCGGCGACGGGCGGCGCCACCCGCCCGCTCGAGACCGACGACATGCAGGGTCTGGTCCGGCGGGCCTACGGGGATCTGGCCTTTTCGCGGTACCTGCTCCTGGGGATCGGTGAGCCGGCGGCCGCTCGCGCCTGGCTGGGCGTACTGGCCGGCGACGTCACCACCGCCGGCGAATCGGCCGACGACCTTCAGGCGCCCTGTCTCAACGTGGCCTTCACCGGGACGGGCCTGGCCCAGCTCGGCCTGGCGCCCGACGATGTCGCCGCCCTGGCCCGGCCCCTGCGGGAGGGGATGGTCACCGAGCACCGGTCGCGCATCCTGGGCGACAGCGGTGCCAATGCGCCGGAGGCATGGCGATGGGGCGGCGCCCCGCAGTCCGCGGTGCATGTCGTGGTGATGGTCTTCGCCCACACCGAGGAGGAGCTGAACAAGGCGTACCTGGCGCGCCGGTCGGTGTTCGAGGCCGACGGCGCCCTCGTCGAGGTCGCCGAGCCCATCGACGGCCGGCTTCTGCCGGACCCTGGTCGGGAGCACTTCGGTTACGTCGACGGGCTGTCGCAGCCCGTGCTGAGGGGTTGGCCTCATGGCAGGCGTTCGCAAAACCCGTCGACCGACGCCCAGCCCCCCAAGTGGTCCGAGATCAGTCCGGGCGAGATCGTATTCGGCTACGAGGACAACTTCGGCCACCCCTCCGAGGGGCCCACCGTGGCGGCGACGACCGATCCGAACAGTTGGCTGCCGCCCTGGGGCGCCACCGGCCGCCGCCACCTCGGCCACAACGGCACCTTCCTCGTGCTGCGCCAGCTCGCCCAGGACGTCGCCGCGTTCCGGGGCTTCGTGGAGTCGGCAGAGGGCCCGGACAACGCCGATCTGGTGAGGGCCAAGCTCGTCGGACGTTGGCCGAACGGCGCCCCGCTTGCCGGCCCCGAGCCCACTGAACATGCGGCGCTCTCTCGGGCGAACGACTTCGGGTACCACGACCAGGACCAGTTCGGCCTGAGGTGCCCCATCGGCGCCCACATCCGGCGGGCGAACCCTCGCGACAGCTCGAAGGACGCGCCGGACAAGGCCCTGGCGTCGACCAAGAACCACCGCATCCTACGCCGAGGGCGGCCGTACGGTCTCCCCCTCGTCGCCGGGTCGACCGAGCCCGGCGAGCAGGCCGGCGCCGAGCGCGGACTGGTGTTCGTCTGCCTCAATGCCGACATCGAGCGCCAGTTCGAGTTCGTCCAGCACACGTGGCTGACCAACCCGTACTTCGCCGGCCTCTACGACGAGGTGGATCCGCTGGTCGGGGGCCCACCTCCCGCCGGCGGCGCCTTCACCTGGCCGGCGGGCCCGGTCCGGCGCAAGCTCACCGGCCTGACGAGCGTCGTGACGGTGAAGGGCGGGGCCTACCTCTTCCTCCCCGGCGTCCGGGCCCTCCGCTACCTCGCCGCCGTCCAGCCCTGAGCCACCGTCTCGGCCACGGCCGTCAGAACTGCTCGTCGCCTGACGGTTCGTGGCGCGCCGCCTGGTTCAGGGTGTGTCGATGCGTCGAGACGCCCTGGTAGACGGCCCGGCGGATCCGGTTCGCGTTCCCCAGCGGCCGGTGCTCGGTCAGGGCATGCCATGGGGTGAACGACAGGTTCTCGGCGAAGTTCTTCTGCTCCTCCGAGTTGAAGGTCTGTGGCGGGATGCGGATGGTGGCCACTTTGACGAAGGGGGACAATGCTTCGTCCCACACGATTGTCGGATCCTCGATCGGCATCCTCACCGGGTCGACTTGACGCTGCACCATGAAGGAGAAGGCGGCGTTGCCGGCCTTCAGCTGCCGCACCATGGCCTCCTCCAACGCGTTCGGGCCCGACGACACCGCTGCCCGGTCCGACTTGGCCGACAGCGACCGTGCCGAGTACTTCACCACATGCGGTCCCAGCCGGTAAGGGGTCTGGCTCCAATACTGGATCTGCAGCGGGTTGAACACCCGCTGCCGGGTGGCCCTGAGCAGGTTCTTCAGTTCGTGCAGGCGCCATCGGAGCGGGTTCCAGGCCAAGAAAAACGACGTCGCCCTCCCCTGCGTGAAGGCCTTCACGAACTGCGCGTTGTCGGCTGCGCTGCGCACGAAGAAGACCGGGCTGTTGGCCAGGACGAAGTCCTGCGTCGTTTCGTCCCGTTCTTCGGGAAGGATCTTGTCGCCTGCGACCCCGAGGACCTTGACGGCCATGCCGTGCGCGTCGCGCTTGGAATCGGGCACGACCCGCGTCGAGGCCGAGGAGAACCGGACCCATGCCGAATAGACGCCCGGCTCCCTGAACAGACCGTGACGAAGGGGCCCCGGGACGTCGTCACCGACGACAAACTCGGCGCGGACGCACCCGTGCGCCTTCGGGGGCTGATCGCGACGGACGGGACGGACGCCGGGTGGGTGGTCGTGGTCCATCTGGGCGAGGATCGTGGCCAGGATGTCGGCTGTGGCCGCAGCCTCGTCCGGCGACTCGTGCTCTGCTCCGAGGCCGATCTCAGAACCCATGCCGCACCCTATTCGTCACGGTCTGCGCCCTTCTCGATCCGAGTCTCCGGGGAGCTTCCGAGCACCCGCTACCTTGAACGTAGGACACGAGCGACCGGGAGGTCGGCGACATGCTCTACGCCTTCGGCTTCGAACACCTCGGCGTCTTTGTCAGCGACCTGTACTTCGTGAACCCCTCCCCGGACCCTGGCCAGGAGGGGCCCGAGCGCGGCGTGCGGGTGGAGGTCCGGGTGTTGGGGCGGGGCGCGCTGAAGGGGTCGATCTACTCGGCCCAGCCGATCACTGTGGAGGGCATCGTGTGGCGCGCCGACCTGCTCGAGTCGGTGGAAAGTGAGCCCGGCAGCCTCGACCGTGCTCATCACCACCCGGCCTGTCGCGGATGGGAGCCGGGCGAGCGGGAGTTCGACGCGGCAATGTCCGCCGCACCCTTGGACTTCGTCGCCCGGCGGTTGGGCGATCTCGAGGGGATGCTCGAGCAAGGCGGCACTGCGGCCACCGATGTCGATCGGCGTGATGCCGAGGCGCTGCGCCGGCGCGTCCCGGAGATCGTCGACGTCGTCCGCCGGCTGCTCGACGCCGTGGCGGCCGGGGAGCTGGGCCGGGCGCCGGAGGGCAGCGCCGAGCTGGTCAGTGCCCGTGTCGGCTGGCTTTGAACCGGGCCGAGTCAGGACAGGTCGACGGTGCGGGTGATGCGGAGCGCGTCCAGGAGACGGCGATCGTGGGTGACGAGGAGCAGGGTTCCGTCGTAGTCCTCCAGGGCCGCCTCCAGCTGTTCGATGGCGGGCAGGTCGAGGTGATTGGTGGGCTCGTCGAGTACGAGGCAGTTGGCGCCCACGGCCATGAGCAGGGCGAGGGTGGCTCGCGTGCGCTCGCCCGGTGACAGGCTGGTTGCCAGCCGGCTCACGTGCTCGGCGCCCAGGCCGAACTTGGCCAAAAGCGACCGGCTGGGCTGGGCCAGCAGCCCGGAGGAGGCGGCGAAGGCGTCGATCAGTGGTCGATCGGTGACGAAACTCCGCCGGCCCTGGTCGAGCTCACCGACGACCACCCCCGGCCCGAGCCAGCACTGTCCGGAGGCCAGCGGGATGTCGCCGAGCAGCGCTCGCAGCAGGGTGGTCTTTCCCGACCCGTTGGGGCCGACGATGGCCACCCGCTCGGCCCAGGTGATCTCCAGGGTCAGCGGGCCGAGCCGGAAGGATCCCCGCTGGACGACGGCCTCGACCAGGCGGGCCACCGAGTCGCCGCTGCGGCTGGATGGAGCGAGGTCGAGGTGCAGGTCCCACGCCTCCCAGGGCTTCTCCGCCACTTCGAGACGGTCGAGGGCCTTCTCGCTGATGCGCACTTTCGACGCCTGCTTCTCGGTCCGGTTCACCTTCCAGTCCCGCTGCGCCTTGTCGTTGTCGGGCGCCTTCTTCTTGGCTTTGCGGGTGCCGGTGACTGCCCATTCCCGCTGCGTGCGGGCCCGGTCGACGAGCAGATCGCGCTGGGTGCGATACCGGTCGTGTGCCTCCTCGGCGTGACGACGTGCCGTCCCCTTGGCGTCCAGGTAGCCCAGCCACCCACCGCCGTACTCGGTCGACGACCGGCTGTGGGCGTCGAGCTCCAGCACCCGGTCCACGGTGGCTTCCAGGAACGCCCGGTCGTGGGAGACGATCACGTACGCCCCGTCGAGGTCGGACAGGAAGCGCTCGAGCTGGTCGAGGCCGGCGAAATCGAGGTCGTTGGTCGGCTCGTCGAGCAGAAAGACGTCGAAGCGCGACAGCAGGATCGCCGCCAGTGCCGCGCGCGCCGCCTGGCCTCCGGAGAGCGCCCCGAGCTCGACGTCGAGCCGGTCGGCCGGCAGGCCCAGTTGCTCGCACGCCTCGGCGGCTCGCGATTCCAGGTCGGGGCCACCGAGATTCAGGTAGCGGTCAAGGGCGCAGGAATAGCGGTCCTCGGCCCCGGTCGCAGCCTGAGCCAATCGGCCGGCCGCCTCCTCCATCTCGGATTCCGCGGTCGCGACACCTGTCCGACGGGACAGGTAGCCGATCAGTGTCTCCTCGGGCCGGGCCGCCGTCTCCTGGGGCAGGTAGCCGACGTTCAGGCTGGGCGGTGCGAGCACGACGCGGCCGGTGTCGGGCTGATCGAGACCGGCCAGGATGCGCAAAAGGGTCGTCTTGCCAACGCCGTTGGGGCCGACGACGCCGATGCGCGAGCGCGGCCCGACGAGCACGCTGACCCCGCCCAGGACGACGACGGGGCCGTGCGACTTGGTGATACGGGTGGCATGAAGCGTTGCGCCGGAAGACGAGAACACGATCGCGGACCCCTTGGAGACGTCGAACAAAAATGACGGAGGGTGCCCGGGCGCTACACGCTCACCGAGGTTACAGGGACTCCTCGGCGCCTCGGCTTGGTTTCCCCGCTGCCGAACCCCCGGCACAGCCCAAACGCTCGGCGGCGGCGGCCAGACGGCGGTCGGTCGTCCAGAGCGCGGCGGAATCGGTGAGCAGCGTCGCCGCCAACAATGCCGCGTCGACATAGCCGATTCCCAGTCCGTAGAGGTGATGGCGACCGACGACCGTCATCACCTCCTCATGGGTGGCCACCGTGGCCCGCGGGAGCCCGTCCAGTAGCGAGAGGATCTCGCTTCGCTGCCTGAGGTGGCCGAGTGCCAGCTCTCCGATCACCCAGGGATGAGCCAGCACCCACCCAGCCGGGCCAACCGGCGGGCGCTCTCACGTTCAATGAGGGCCTGAAGGGCTTCCCGGACCAACGCGGTCTTCTCGGTGGTACCGGTGAGGCGCTGTGCTTCCGCGACAAGCGCATCGTCCATGGCAACGGTTGTCCGCACTCTGAGCAACCTCCAGGAGACATCAGGACTGTCCTCAGATGATGTCACGATCCGTGCCTCTACCGATCTCGGACAACGTGGCCCTGGACCCGGGCGACAGCTGCGAGCCGGTCGTCGAAGGTAGCGACCTCGCCATGGACCTGGCCGGCCGCCAACAGGACGCAACAGTCGGGCAGCTTCAGTCCGGTGTCGGCTCGCAAGAGCGCGAGCCGCTCCGGTGCGTCGTCGGGGAGACCTGCACTAACCGGTGTTGCGCAGGCCGTTGGCGATGCCGTTGACCGTGAGCAGCAGGGCCCGCCAGAGCTGGGGATCGTCGGCGTTGCTGGCCCGCAATCGTGACAGCAGGGAGACCTGGAGGTAGCTGATGGGATCCAGGTAGGCATTGCGGGTGTCGAGCGTGCGTTGCAGGAGCGGGTGATTGTCGAGCAGCCGGCCCTCGCCCGTGAGCGCCAGCACCGCAGCCACCGTGCGGCGGTGCTCGTCGACGATGAGGTCGAACAGGTCGTGCAGGGCCGGGTCGACCAGGCGCTCGACGTAGCGGCGGGCGATGTCGAGGTCGGTCTTGAACAGCACCATCTCGACGTTGGAGATGAACGTCCGGAAGAAGTGCCACTCCTCGTACATCCCGACCACGCGCGGCCACCATCCTTCGGCTCGAGCCCGCTCCAGCCCGGTGCCCACCCCGAACCATCCGGGGACGATCTGGCGGGACTGGGTCCAGCCGAACACCCAGGGGATGGCCCGCAGCGCCTCCAGGCCCCGGTCGCGGGCCTCGGCCCGCCGCAGTGGGCGGGAGCCGATGTTGAGCGGGGCCAGTTCCTCCACGGGTGTCGAGGCCCGGAAGTACTCGACCAGGCGGGGATCGTCGACGAGCCGGCGGTACGACGTATGGGCCGCCTCGGACACCACGTCCATCACCTCGTCCCAGTCCTCGATCACCGAGTGGGGCACCCGCGACTCCTGGTGCAGCAGCGAAGCCTGGAGCACCGCGGCGGTGGCGAACTCCAGATTGAGCCGGGCCAGGGTGGGCAGGCCGTACTTGTCGGAGATGACCTCCCCCTGCTCGGTGATCTTGATGGCCCCGTCGAGGGTGCCGTAGGGCTGGGCCAAAATGGCCTGACCGGTGGGACCGCCGCCCCGGCCGACGGTGCCGCCCCGGCCGTGGAACAGCCGCAGCAGGACGCCATGGTGGCGGGCGGTGTCGCGCAGCGCCCGTTGGGCGCGGTGGATCTCCCAGAGCGACGTGGTGATGCCGGCGTCCTTGTTGGAGTCGGAGTACCCGAGCATCACTTCCTGGACCTCGCCCCGCAGCGACACCACGCGGCGGTAGCCGGGGTCGGAGAGCAGTTGGTCGAGGATCGGCCCGGAGCTGCGCAGCTCCTCGACCGTCTCGAGCAACGGCACGAAGCCGATGCGGGCCACGCCGGCGGTGAGGTCGATCAGTCCCACCTCCCGGGCCAGGACGACGGCGGCCAGGATGTCGTCGGCGCCCCGGGTCATGGACACGACGTAGCTCTCGATCGCCTCGTCGCCGAAGACGTCGAGCGCGTCGCGGACCGTCTCGAACAGCCGGAGCATGTCGTCGGCCACGCCGGTCAGGCGGGTGGCGGGTGACTTCAGCGGGCGGGCCGACTGCAACTCGCCCGATAACAGGCATCGCCGCTCTTCCCGGGTCAGGGTGGCGTAGGGGGCTGTCCCGGAGTCGAGCCGGTCGAACAGCACGGCCAGGGCGCCGTGGTGACGGTCGGCGTGCTCGCGGATGTCCATGGTGGCCAGCGACATGCCCATGGCCGCCGTGGTCCGGATGACCCGGTCGAGACTGCCCGTTGCCACCAGATCGCCCCGGTTCTCGAGCAGCGACACCCGCATCAGCCCGAGGTCGTCGAGAAGCTCGCCGGTGTGGCTGTACTCCAGCCCGGGGCGGGGGGGCGCGCCCTCGGCCAGCCGGCGACGGGTGTTGCGCAGGCGCTGGAGGATGAAGGAGCACTTGAGGCGGTATGGCTCCTCGGCGTTCAGCCGACCGAACCGGGCGTGGACGTCGGCCAGCGCGGCCCGATCAACGCTCAGGCTGTCGGACAGGGCCGACGAGATGTCGACCACCAGTGTCGAGGAGCTCAAGGTGGTGGTCAGATCCTCGACCGCGGTGGTCAGGTGGCGCAGCGCCAGCTCACGCTGGAGCCCCAGTACCTCCATCGTGACTTCGGGGGTGACGGAAGGGTTGCCGTCGCGGTCCCCGCCGACCCACGTGCCGAAGCGTACGGGACGGGCCCGGGGCGCCAGCGTCACGCCCAGCCGGGCCAGGTGGGCGGCCAGGTCGTCGAGGAGATCGGGTAGCACGTCGCTGAAGAGCTCGTCGAGGTAGAAGATCACCGATCGGGCTTCCTCGGCGGGCGTGGGCCGGGTGCGGCGCAGCTCGTCGGTCTGCCAGATGAGGTCGACGACCTCGGCCAGCTCCCGCTCGGCCCGCCGGTGGTCGTCGTCGGTGGCGCGGGGATCGGCGCGCTGCTCGAGGAGGGCGGCCAGTCGGCGGCGCTTGGTGAGGATCGACTGGCGGACGGCCTCGGTGGGATGGGCGGTCATGACCAGGCGCAGCTCCAACCGGGCCAGCAGGGCCTCGAGCTCCTCGGGGGTGGAGCCGGCCTGGGCGATGGCGTCCACGGCCCGGGCCAGCGGCCCCTCCACCTGAGCGACGTAAGTGCGCTCGTCGGCCCGGTGGACCTGCTCGGCGATGTTGGCCAAGTGGAAGTAGGTGGAGAAGGCCCGCACGAGCAGGGTGGCGGTGGGCAGGTCGAGGGCCGACAGGCGTTCGGCGAGGTCGTTGGCCGTGGAGTCCGAGGACGAGTCCCGCGCCGCCTTGCTCAGAACCCGGATCTGCTCGACGAGATCGAGGAGGCTTTCGCCCTCGTGGCGGACCAGCGTCTCGCCGAGCAATGTCGCCAGCAGGCGGATGTCGCGCCGCAGGGCCATCCCGGCGACGGAGGGATCCCCGTCATCGACGGGCAGTGGTGTGGCCCCGGCGGAGGCGGCGTCGATCACGTTCGACAGGCTAAGCCCGAACCGGCACGGCGGTGACGTCCGGGCGCGATTCTCCGGTTAGCCGGATGCCGGCACGCTGGTCGGCGCGGAGGCGGGCTCGAAGAGGTGCCAGCGGTGGTGGGCCAGGGCGGGGGCGACCGCACCGGGCACGAAGCGCTCCCACGAGGCCAGGCGGGTGATGCGGCCCTCCATGGTGGGGTCGTCGCCCTTGAAGAAGGGCATGATCGACCAGACCCAGGCCTCGCCTTCGGCCGCCTTCTTGCCCCGCCGGAGAATCTTGGCCAGGGGCACCGAGGTGTCGGGGAAGGGTGGGATGTCGAACAGGCCGGTGCCGGTCGACGTCAGACCCAGGCCCTCGGCGGCCGCAGTGGCGGCGTGGCGGTCGAGAGCCTCCTCGTTCAGTTCGGTCCGGAAGAGATCCTTGTGCCACAGCCGGGCCCGCATCTGCATGAAGACGTTCTTGTTGGGCACGCAGCACACCACGCCCTTGTCGGCCCAACGGGCCTGGGCGGCGAGCACCGCCCACGGGTCGTCGAACCACCACAGGGCGGCGAAGCTGAAGGCCAGGTCGTACTGGGCGGAGAGGGTCTCCGGCCACGTGGTCGGGTCGGGGCCGTCCACCAGGTGGATGGTCGGCGTGAGGCCCAGCTCGGCCCATTTCTGCCCCACCGCCTCCAGGCGATCGGCGTCGTAGTCGACCAGGCCGACCCGCAGACCTTGCCGGGCACAGAACACGGCGTCGATGCCGGGGAAGCCCATCATCCCGAAGGCGGGAGCGTGCAGGATGCTGGTGGCGCCGGTGCGCTCGATGGCCGAGGCCAGCACGTCGCGCAATGCGAAGCGCTCGTAGACGGTGCCCAAGCCCTCATCGGGGTCGTCGATGTAGTTGTGCCAGTCGAAGCCGTGGGCGGTGGAACGCTGTTCGGCCAACCATGCACCCGTGGCCCGCAAACCGTCCTCGACGGCGACCTGCGGCACCCAGTGGAGCTCCTCGGTGGCCCGGGCCGAGGAATAGGCCCGGTCGCGGGTCAACACTTCGACGGAGTGGCGGGCCAGCGGCCGGATCAGGGCGGGCGGCAGGCCGAACGACGGGGCCTCGGTGCCGGCACCCTCGGCCAGGCACTCCAGGATGCGGCGCACGGGCGTGGCCGATGGCCCCCCCAACACGTAGATCCCCTCGCCTGTGTCGCCCAGGACCAACAGGGCCCGGACCAGGTCGTCGACATGGAGGAGATGGATCCGGTTGTTGCCGTCGCCCGGGAACCAGCGGGCGCCCCGGCGCATGAAGTTGTAGGCCCGGGCCAGCATGCCCTTGTCGTCGCCGGGGCCGTAGGTGATGGTGGGCCGGGCCACCACGGCCTGGATGCCGGGCCAGCCCAGCACGATCTCCTCGGCGGCCAGCTTGGCCCTGCCGTACGCAGATGCGGGGGAGGGAGGAGTGGCGTGATGGGCGGGCCAGGACCGGTCCCAGCCGTAGACCGACGTGGAGCTGACGTAGACGAGCCGGGTGCCCGGCTCCAGGGCGTGGAGCAGGTTCGCCGTACCGGTCACGTGGGCGGCGTGGATCTCCTCGTCGGTCCCGCGATAGCTGCCGGCCAGGTGGTAGACGAGTCGGGCACCGGCGGCCGCCCGGCGGAGGCTCTCCACGTCGCCCACGTCGCCCCGGACCACCTCGGCGCCGGGTGGCACGCGCCTGGCCGCCCCGTCGGTCCGAACGAGGGCGCGTACCGAATGTCCGTCAGCGAGGAGGGCCGAGGTCAGGTGCCGGCCGATGAACCCCGAGGACCCGGTGACGAGGATCAACTGCGGGAGGCGGGCACGGCGGCGACGACGGGGATTCGCTTGGGTGTCCTGATCATCCCGGAGGCGATGCGCACGGCAGCGGCCGGCTCGGCGAGGAGGTTGGTGTAGGCGGCGTTGGCCAGGGGACAGGCGCAGCGCCGCTCGCGCATCCATGTGCGGAACTCCTCGGCGGCCGGGGAGAACCAGGCCTTGCGGAAGTCGAAGTCGTAGTCCCGCAGGTTGCCGAAGGAACGGGCCAGCACGCAGCACGACCACACGTCACCGTCAGCACCGATGTGGACGGAGAGGAACCCGGCGTGGCAGACGGGCATGGCGGAGGCGTCGCCGTCGAGGAAGCGGGTGACCCGCTGGTAGTACTCGTTGCGAATGGTCCGGGCCATTCGGGCCACGGCGCCCTTGGCCGCCTCCTCGGCTTCGAGCACCGCGGTGGCCGCCCGGCCGAAGGTCGACGAGCCGGGGGTGATGCCGGTGTTCAGCGTCTGCAGCTCCACCCGCTCCTCGGCCGGCTCGGCGATGTAGGAGTCGGCGCCCAGCTTGGAGAGGCCCTGGGCGATGGCCGGGAAGTCCATCTCGTTCTCGTTCGACACCACGGTGTGCACGCCGACGGTGAGGTTGGGAAGGTTCAGGGCCCGAAGACCGGCGAGGGTGTCCATGAGGCGTTCGTAGGACCCCTTGGCCCCCCGGATCACGTCGTGGCGCTCGGGGATGTGGTGGTCGATCGAAAGGTTGATGACGACCTGCGTCTCGGGGGCGCCGGTACAGATGCGCTCGACGCCGGCCACCACCCGCTTGGTGAACCACCCGTTGGTGGGAATGTTGACCACCGCCGGCTGGCAGGTGGCGATGGCCGAGAGCACGATGTCGGGCAGCTCGCCCCGCAGGAACGGCTCGCCGCCGCTGAAGGTCATCCATGCCGGCGCCCGCCCCAGGGACTCGAAGACCTTCGTCCACTCCGCAGGCGTCAGTTCGACGACCTGGCGGTCGTAGACGTTGCAGGTGAGGCACTTGAAGTTGCATCGGAAGTTGGTGCTGATGGTGACGTTGACCGGAAGGAGGCGGGGCCAGCCTCGCGCCCGCCACGAGCTGGCGGTGCCGAACGCCCAGGCGGTTCGGACCAGCCGTTGCGCCTTCGGTGCTCTCGACCATTGCCCGGACATCGCACCCACGGTAGCTGTTTGGCGTCGGAGAAAGATCCCTGAAGAGGGATCACTTCGGGCCCCCGGAGCGATTACTCCACCGAGATGGCCTGTCCCACCCGATGACCCTGCCTGCCCGCCGGGCCGTGGCAGAGAGCAGCGACGCCATGACCATCTACTTGAGGGGCGTCGGGCTCCACCCGCTGCTCGACAAGGCCCAGGAGGTCGCCCTGGCCCAGGCCATCGAGTCCGGGAAAGCCGCCGCCGACGAGCTGGCGTCGTCGGGGAGCGAAGGCGGTCGCTCCCGGGGGCAGTACCTCGACCAGCAGGTCCGGGCCGGGGTGCTGGCCAAGGCCACGTTCGTCGAATCAAACTTGCGCCTGGTTGTACTGCTGGCCCAGCGGCGGCAGGCGTCGGGCATGCCACTCGGTGACCTGATCCAGGAGGGCAACCTGGGCCTCATCCGAGCGGTCGAGAAGTTCGATTGGCGGACGGGCTGGAAGTTCTCCACCTACGCCAAGTGGTGGATCCGCCAGGCCATCAACGACGCCGTGGCCAGCCACAGCCGCACGATCCGGCTGCCGGCGCGCATCTGGGCGCAGCTTCGTGAGTTGAGCATCGCCTCGGCCGAGTTCGCCGCCGCTCACGGGCGGTCCCCCACCAACCCCGAGCTGGCCGAGCACCTCAGCGTGAGCACCGCCCGCGTCGAGGAGCTGCTCAGCTGGTCGGTGCTCCCCTGCTCGCTGTCGGAGTCACCGGCGGGCGAGGGTGGCCTCGAGCTCGGCGACCGGCTGGCCGACCCCGACGCCCACCTTCAGTTCGACAGGGGCCCGGCCAACTCGTGGCGCAACGAGCTCGAGCGGCTCATGGTCGTCCTCGGTGACCGCGAGCGGGAGGTGCTCCACTTGCGCTTCGGCTTGGACGGGGAGGAGATCCTCAGCCTGGGGGAAACCGGCCGGCGCCTAGGGCTGACCGGTGAACGGGTGCGCCAGATTCAAGTCGCGGCACTGGCCAAGCTACGGGCGAGCGCTTCGGACGAAACTCGCGACGACGTTCTGCTTTCGGCGTGAGGACCGCCACCGTGCAGACGTGTCGCCGCGGGACGCCGCTCGCCCGTCGTGCCCGGTGGTCGGGCGCCGGACGGGGCTGTAGCGCCTGGCGAGGGCAGAAAGGTAGCGTGGCTCGACCGATCGGGCCGAGACCGATGCTCGTCGCCACCAGTCCAGGGAGGGTTCGTCTGCCAGTCGAACCTACGTTCGACATGTTGTTGGGCGCGGCACAATCCGGCCAGCCGCGCGCCTTCGAAGCGCTCTATCGCGCTCTTTCCCCCACAGTGTCCCGGTATCTCTGGCTGAACGGCGCCAACGATCCCGAGAGCCTCACCAACGAGGTCTTCCTCGGGGTGTTCATGGGCCTGGTGTCGTTCTCCGGGGGCGAGGCGAAGTTCCGTTCGTGGGTGTTCACCATCGCTCACCGGCGACTGATCGACGACCGCCGCCAGGTCGGGCGTCGCCCCATGACAGCCGACCTTCCTCCCGAGTCGCTGTCCGGCCTCGTCGGCGGCGACGCCGAGGACGACGCCCTCGACGGCATGGCCCCGGGCCGCATGCACGACGTCCTCCGGTGCCTGACCGAGGAGCAGCGCCGGGTTCTGCTGCTCCGGCTCGTCGCCGATCTCACGGTCGACCAGGTGGCGGAGGCCACGGGCAAGACCGTCGCCGCGGTGAAATCCCTGCAGCGCAAGGGCCTCGACGGGATCAGGCGCCGCCTCGACATCGAGACGGTGGCACTGTGAGCGACGGGAGCCGGTGGTCCGGCCCGGTCGACGACGCCGATGCCGAGGCGCTGTTGACGGGCCGTCGCACCGATCGCGAAGATCTTGTCTCGTTGGAAAACTTCCTCCGTGAGGTCCGGAGTCCTGAGCGCGGCCCGGTCCTCCAGCCGTCGGCCGAACTGGCGCGACTGTTCTCCGGGGGCCGCGGCATCGGTTTGTCAAGCCCCCCGCCGCCCGACGGGCGCCGCACCCCACCGGCGGCCGGGCGCAGGCCGGTGCGGAGGATGGCCAAGGTCGCGATCGCCACCACCACGGCGGCACTGGCGGTCACCTTGGCTGCCGCCGCCCAGGTGCTCCCGAAGGCCAGGTCGACCACGTCGGTGAGCGTCAGCGGCCCGGCCACTCCTGTGCAGCTTCGCGCCGGCCAAGACGCGGTCACCGCTACCTCGGCGCCCAGAGTCGGCACCGGCGCCCAGGTCACCGTCCCGCGGCCGACGACCACAGCCGGGCACCCGCCGACGACGAGCGTTCGCACCGCGGGCGGCGTCGATGTCGCGACCCTGAGCCCGGAGGCCCTCGCCCGCCTGCCGTTCGACGTGCTCAAAACACTCTCCGGCGACACCCTCGCCCGCCTGCCGTTCGACGTGCTCAGGACACTTCCCGGCGACGCTCTGGCCCGCGTGCCCACCGATGTCCTGCGGGGCCTACCAGGTGACGCCCTGGCCCGCCTCCCGCTCGACGTCATGAAGACGCTTCCCGACGACGCCCTGGTGCGGCTCCCGCCCGACGTGCTCAGGACGCTTCCCGCCGAGGTGCTGGCCCGGCTGCCGATCGACATGTTGCGGTTGCTCCTGACCCAGCCGACGACCACGGCGACGACTGCGGCGCGACCCTGACCGTTCGATAGGGCTGGCAGGGCGCAGGGAACGCTGCCGGTAAGATGGAGGTCACCGAGCGTGAAAGCGGGTGCCATGCAGGGTTTCGACAACGGACGACGGGCGACGACGGCGGCGAGAGTAGGCGCGGTGGTCGCCTCCCTTGCGGTGGCGGTAGCGGCGACGATCGTCGGCTTCCCGGCCGCGAATGCAGCCGACGGGCCCGTACCTGGCGGGTACCGGGTGGTGGCGCGGGAGGCGCTGGAGCCCGGGGTCGACCACCTCACGCTGCGCCAGGACCAGCCCGGCCAGAACGTCCATGTGGCCCGACTGGCGCCCGGTGTGGCCACCCGCTTGCGGCCCGTGCTTTCCAGCGACGTGCTCTCCGGGCCGGTGGCCGGCCCGGAGACCACCAGTTCCATGTGCGGCCGCGTCCGCTGCGTGCTGGCCGTCAATGGCGACTTCATGGGCCCCGGCGGGGCGCTGGTCGGCTCCATGGTCGCCCGGGGTGAGCTGATCACCACGCCAGGCATCCCTCACGCCCAGCTCAACCTCAGTGCCTCGGGCCGGGCCACCTTCGGCGAAGGGCTCGACTTCCGTGCGCAGGTCACCACGCCCGACGGCCAGTCGCTGGGCGTGCAGCGGGTCAACCGGCCTCTGCTGGACGGTGGCGTCAACCTCTATTCGCGTCGCTTTGGCCCGTCCACCCTGACTGCGCCGGGTACGACCGAGGTGATCCTGCAGCTGCCGTCGGCCGCCGTACTTCCCTCCGGCCCCACGGCGGTACGAGCGGTGACATTGCAGTCAGGCGGCAACACGTCCATCGGGGCCGGGCAGGTGGTCCTGGCCGGCCGGGGGGCCGGCGCCCAGGCGGTGACCGCGTTCGCCCAGCGCGCCGTGCAGGGAGCGTCGCTCGTCGTACAGACCGCGGCGCTCCAATCCACTGGAGGGTCGCCCCAGCTGCTCGCCGGGGGACAGGTCGCCTACCCGTCCGGGAACCGCGATGCCTTCACCCAGAGCCGTTTCCCGCGGACCATGGTGGGGACGACGGCTGCCGGTGAGACGCTGCTCGTCACCGTCGACGGCCGCCAGAACGGCAGCTCCGGGTTTACGCTTCTCGAGGCCACCAACTTCATGGCCGGCCTCGGTGCGGTGGACGCCATCAACCTCGACGGGGGCGGCTCGACCACCTTCGTGACCGGTGGCGCCGTCCGGAACCGGCCCAGCGACGGCAGCGAGCGCCGGGTGGTGTCGGCCCTCGCCTTGGTACCGCCCGCCCAGGCGGGAACGCTGCCCGCCCAGGTGCCGTCCGAACCGAGAGCAACACCTACCGACCCGGCCTCGGTGCTGCCCAACCTGGTGAACTCCCTGCTGCAGCCGGTCCTGAACCTGCTCTCGGGTCAACCCCAGCCCACGGGTTAGGCGCCGGGGCGGTTCAGCCGCAGGGCCGAAGGACGTAGCCCGTACCTCGGACGGTCTGGATCATGCGCGGTCCGTGGGCGTCGAGCTTGCGGCGGAGCGAGCTCATGTGGACCTCGATCAGGTGATCGTCGGCGTCGTAGCCCCAGACCTGGTGGAGCAGTTGTCCCTTGGGCACCACCCGCGTCCGGTTGTGGATGAGCACGCCGAGCATCCTGAACTCGGTCGCAGTGAGCACGATCGACGAGCCGGCCCTGGTGACCGACTGGGTCCCTTCGTCGACGACCAAGTCGCCGCACTCCCATCGTTGGTCCACCACATGGCCGCTGCGGCGCAGTACAGCCCGGACCCGCCAGGAGAGCTCTTCGGGATCGAACGGCTTCACGATGTAGTCGTCTGCGCCCATCTTGAACCCGCTCCGGATGTCCTCCGCGGAATCAGCGCCGGTCACGAAGATGATCGGCAGATCGTCGGTCTGGCGCAGGCGTCGGGCGACCTCGACCCCGTTGATGCCGGGTAGGCCACCGTCGAGGAGGGCCAGGTCGGGCTTGAAGCTGGCCGCGGCCTCGAGGGCCGCGGCCCCGTCGGCGACGGCGCAGACCTGGTAGCCGTCGTCCTCCATGATCGCCACCAGGAGGGCGCGGGCCGAGGCTTCGTCCTCCACCACGAGGACACGGAACTCAGGCATCGAGGGGCCGCTCGCCAACATTGAGCAGTTCTTGAGCGCACATTGATGGCCGCTTGAGGTTGGCTGCCGATACTGAAGTCGAGCGGTGGGGTCCGAGACACGGTCCAAAGCTCAATGACATGCCCCTCAATGGTACTGGGAGTGGTTCCTCGATGGGACAAAAGAAGATTGGAATGGCAGTGGCGGCAGCCGTGGCGGTAACGCTGGTGGCCGTGGTGGCTGCGATCACCGTTGGAAGCTCCGGCTCGACCAAGCTGACCACGACGGCCAGCCAGGCGACCGGGACGAAGCCCGCCGCCGCCGGCGATCCGGCGGCAATGATTATGGGGGGCGAAGCCCCGATCGTTCCGGCGACGATGGGCGGGGCTCCCGGGATGCCGGCGCCGATCACTGCGCCGGCCCACCCGACCGCCGAGGACGTCAAGCGAGTCCTCGCCGGGATCACGGCACAGATATTGGCGCCCCCAAGTTCCACGGCGAGCACCAAGCCTTTGACCAAAGAACAGGTCGAAAGCCAGGTCAGAGAGCAGCTCAGGCAGCTCGGCATCAACTTCTAATCAAAACCGGCATTCAACGAAATATCAAAAAGGGAGTAGTAATCATGAACAAGAAGATCGTGTACGCCGGGGTCAGCGCCGCCAGCGTCGCCACCATGGCTTTCGGCGCCGTCGGGCCGGCCACAGCCCAGATGCGGCCCGGCACCATCACCTCGACCGTGTGCATGCAGATGCCGATCTCGGTGGCCGGCATCACCAGCCAGCTCCTCGGAGCCCAGGCGGCGGCAAGGGCTGCGGCCACCGACCTCGGGTCTCCGACGGCCGGTAAGCAGCTTGCCTTGGGCGCGGCCACGACCAACCTGGCCAACGCGGTGGTCGCCTACATCAGGGCCGCCGACAGGGGCGACAACCTGACGACGACGGGCCAGGCCCTGAACGCCGCCAGCTCCGTGTTCGCCGAGAAGGCCGTGGCCGAGAACGACGCCATGACGGCCTCTTTCGATGCGCAGAGAAACCTCTACGTCGCCGCCCTCAACGGCCGCTTCTTCGGCGACATCGACAAGGGTCTCTGCACGGCCCCGACCACTACGACCTCGACTTCCACGCCCACTTCCACCACCACCCCGGCGTCCACAACAACAACCACCGCCAAGCCGTAGTCCGCCACTCCCGGGCCCAAGG
>JBBSIS010000031.1:0-21644 GCA_038231955.1 Acidimicrobiales bacterium | reverse complement strand
GAGGACGATATCCGGGCCGGCAAAGCCCAGGTCGCCGACCTCGACGCCCGTATCGTCTCCCTGAAGGGCGCCCAGGAACGATTGGGGGCCGCCGGCGACATCCGCGCGTACAACGCCAATGTGCCCGTGATCAACGGGCTTATCGCTCGGTACAACGCCGACGTGGCCGACTTGAACGCCCGGATCGACGACTACAACGCTCTCCTGGGTGGGTGACCTGCAGTTGTGCCCCCGAGTTTTCCCTACGAGCCCCAATTTCTCCTATGGACGTAGTGGTAATCTGGTCGGATGAGCAAGTCCCCCGTCTTCCAGATCGAGGGCCTGCACGTCGAGGTCGCCGGCACCGAGATCCTGAAAGGTGTCGACCTCGCGGTGCTGCCCGGCCAGGTGGCCGCCCTCATGGGCCCCAACGGCTCCGGCAAGTCCACCCTGGCCAACACCCTGCTCGGCCACCCCGACTACACGGTGACCGCCGGGCGGATGCTGTTCAAGGGCGAGGACATCACCGCCTGGCCCACCGACGTCCGCGGCAAGTCCGGACTGTTTCTGGCCTTCCAGTACCCCGAGGAAATCCCGGGCGTCTCGGTCATCCAGTTCCTGCGTCAGGCGCTGTCGGCCCGCAAGGGGATCGACCTGTCGATCCTGGAGCTGCGGCTGGCCATCATGGGATGGATGGACCGACTGGGCATCGACCCTGCCTTCGGCGATCGCTATCTCAACGAGGGTTTTTCCGGGGGCGAGAAGAAGCGCAACGAGGTGCTGCAGATGGCCATCCTCGAGCCGGAGTTCGCCGTCCTCGACGAGACCGACTCCGGCCTCGACATCGACGCGCTCAAGATCGTGTCGAACGGCGTCCAGGAGGTGCGGGCTGACCGGCCCGACCTCGGCGTGCTGGTGATCACGCACTACCAGCGAATCCTGCAGTACCTGCGGCCGGACGTGGTGCACGTGCTGGTCGACGGCCGGATCGTGGCCAGCGGGGGCGCCGACCTGGCCCAACGCCTGGAGCAGGAAGGCTACGACGCCTGGCGCACGGCGCCTGCCGTGCCGTGACCCTCGACACGGCGCGGGTCAAGAAGGATTTCCCCATCCTCGACCGGGAGATCGACGGGCACCGCCTGGTGTTCCTCGACTCCGCAGCCAGCTCGCAGAAGCCGCGGGCCGTGCTCGATGCCATGGACCACTACTACGCCACGACCCATGCCAACGTGCACCGTGGCGTCTACACCCTGGCCGAGGAGGCGACGGCGGCCTATGAAGCAGCTCGGTCCAAAGTCGCCGCCTTCGTCGGCGCCCCGTCGTCGCGAGGCGTGATCTTCACCAAGAACGCCACCGAGGCCATCAACCTCGTAGCCCATTCCTACGGCCGGCCCCGGCCGGCTCCGGGCCGGGTGGGCCTGGGCCCAGGCCAGGCCGTGCTGCTCACCGGCATGGAGCACCACGCCAACCTGGTGCCCTGGCTCATGCTCCGGGAGGAGTGCGGGACCGAGTTGCGCTTCCTCGACATCGACGACCAGGGCCGGCTGGTGCTCGACGACCTCGACCGCATGCTCGACGGCGTGGGTCTGGTGGCGGTCACGGCCATGTCGAACGTGTTGGGCACGCTCAACCCCATCGCCGCCATCACCGAGGCGGCCCACGCCGCCGGCGCCGTGGTTCTCGTCGACGGGGCCCAGTCCGTGCCCCACCTGGCCACCGACGTGGCCGCTCTGGGTTGCGACTTCCTCGCCTTTTCGGCCCACAAGATGTGCGGTCCGACCGGGATCGGCGTGCTGTGGGGCCGCGAGGAGCTGTTGGAGGCGATGCCGGCCTTTCTCGGCGGCGGTGAGATGATCCGGGACGTCCGCCTCGACGGCTGGGCACCGAACGACATCCCCTGGAAGTACGAGGCCGGCACCCCGCCGATCGCCGAGGCCGTGGGCCTGGGCGCCGCGGTCGGCTACCTGACCGACCTGGGCATGGACGCGGTGCGGGAGCACGAGGTGGCGCTCACCCGCTACGCCATGGCCACCCTGGCCGATCGGCACGGGGACGACCTCCACCTGTACGGGCCGGAGGATGCGTCAGCTCGTGGTGGCGTGCTGTCGTTCACCTATCGGGACGTCCATCCCCACGACCTTTCCCAGGTGCTCGACAGTGTCGGGGTGTGCATCCGCGCCGGCCACCACTGCGCCCGGCCGCTGATGCGCCGGCTGGGGGTCGGCTCCACCGCCCGGGCGTCGTTCTACCTCTACAACGACGAGGCCGATGTCGACGCCCTTTCTGACGCAATGATCGCCGCCGCCGAGCTGTTCAGGCTCTGATGGCCGGCCTCGAAGACCTCTACCGCGAGATCATCCTCGACCATTACCGCAGCCCCCGGAACCGGGGCGAGTTGCCCAGCCCCCCCGCCCGGAGGGTCGAGGGTTTCAACCCCCTCTGCGGTGACGAGGTGGTGCTGTACGTCGATTTGGACGACAAGGGCCGGGTCACCGACATCAAGGTCAGCGGCCAAGGCTGCTCGATCAGCCAGTCGTCGGCGTCGATGATGACCACCGCGGTCATCGGCCGGAGCCAGGCCGAGGTCGTCGAGGCGGTCAAGGCGTTCAAGGCCATGATGTCGATCCACGAGCGGGGCCTCGACGGTGAACCGGCCGACGGCGACGGCGTCGCCTCGGGTGAACCGGCGCTGGACATGGGCGAGCTCGAAGCTCTGCGAGGTGTGGTGAAGTTCCCGGTCCGGATCAAGTGCGCCACGCTGGCATGGAACACCCTCGTCCAGGCCTTCGACGAGGCGGGATCGGGCTCCACCGCCAGGTAACCTTCGGGAATGCGACGACTGGTTGTGACCCTGGGCGTGGCGGCTGCGCTCGGCCTGAGCGCCTGCGGGGGCAGCGACTCCCAGAAGACGGCCGCCACCACTGTCCCGCCGGTCACCGCGGCGCCGACCACTACCGTCCTGACCGGCAACGACCAGGCCGGCACCCCCTTCTGCAAGCTGGCGAAGACCTACACCGAGAAGTACGGCACCCTCCTGAGCTCGGCCGGCGACCCGGCCAAGCTCAAGGCGGCGACCACCGACGCCGAGTCGGCCATCCGCCAGGCGCAGGCCACCGCGCCGCCCGAGATCAAGCCCGACGTCACCGTGGTGGCCACCACGGCCGGCCAGGTGCTGGCCGGGCTTCAGAAGAACAACTTCGACCTGGGCAAGACCCCGGAAGTGTCGAAGTTGCAGGATCCGGCCTTCCAGAGCTCCTTCACCAAGCTGACCACCTACGGCCAGGCCCACTGCGGGCTGAGTTAGCTCGAGGTCGCCGTGGACGGTGATCACCTCCGGTCCTTGCTCCGGTCCGGCCAGCCCGTGCTCATGCCGGGCGTCTGGGACGGCCTGTCGGCCCGCCTGGCCAGCGACGCCGGGTTCGAGGTGTGCTTCCTGTCGGGTTACGCCACCGCGGCGACCCTGCTGGGCCTGCCCGATTTCGGGTACCTGACCCAGGCCGAGATGGCGGATGTCGCCCGGCGGGTGTGCCGCACCGCGCCCGGCGCCGCCATCGTGGTCGACGGGGATACCGGCGGCGGCAACGCCCTGAACACCATCCGCACCGTCGAGCTGTACGAGGCGGCCGGCGGCGCCGGCATCTTCCTCGAGGACCAGGTGTGGCCGAAGAAGTGTGGCCACATGGCCGGCAAGCGGGTGGTCGCACGGGAGGAATGGCTGGGCAAGCTGCAGGCCGCGCTCGACCACCGGTGGCGGCTGTTCGTGGTGGCCAGGACCGACGCCCGCGCCGCCCTCGGCTTGGACGAGGCCATCCAGCGGGCCCGCATGGCGGCGCAGCTCGGCGTCGACGCGGTGTTCGTCGAGGCGCCCGAGTCGCTGGAGGAAATGCAGGCCATCGCCGAGGCGCTGCCCGGGGTGGTGCTGGTGGCCAACATGATCGAGTCGGGCAAGACCCCACTGCTCACCCCGTCCGAGCTGCACGAGCTGGGCTACGACCTCATCGTGTCGCCGCTGTCCGGCCTGTTCGCGGTGGCCAAGTCGCTCGCCACCGCCTACGCCGTCCTGGCCGACCAGGGCACTCTTCGCGACCACCTCGACCTGGTCACCGGCTTCGACGAGTTCAATCGCATCGTCGACCTGGAGCGCCATTACCGGCTGGAGGCCAGGTACCAGAACCCAGATTGAGGGCACCCGATTGAGACTGTTTTCCCTGGCCGCCCTGCGACCGTTGCGGCGGCGGCAGTTCGCCATCGTGTGGTCGGCGGCCCTCGTGTCCAACATCGGCTCGTGGTTGCAGACGGTGGCCGTCGGCGTGCTGGTCACCGCCCTCACCGGCCAGGCCCGGTGGACCGGCCTGGTGGCGGCGGCCGCCTTTGTGCCCATTGGAGTGCTGTCGCCGGTGGGCGGGGCCGTCGCCGACCGGGTGGACCGCCGGCGCCTGCTGCTCGGGACCACCATCGGGGAGACGTTCTTCGCCTCGCTGCTGGCCCTCCTGGTGGCCACCGGCCGCGCCACACCGCTGGGCGTGACGCTCATGGTATTCGGCGGGGGGTGCATGACCGCCCTCGGCTTCCCCGCCTACCAGGCCATCCTTCCCGACCTGGTCGACCGGGAGGATCTCCTGGGGGCCAGTTCGCTGTCGATGGTGCAGTTCAATCTGGGTCGAGTCATGGGCCCGGCTCTGGCCGGCGTGGTCCTCGTCGCCGGGTCCTACACCTGGGCCTTCGCCCTGAACGCGGTGTCGTACGGCGCGGTGCTCGCCGCCCTGCTCTTCGTGCGCCTGCCGCCGGCAAACCCCACGGACGAGCCACCCGGCCTGTGGGCCCGCATTGTCGCCGGCGCCCGCGGCGCCCGAGCCGAGCCTGGGTGCAGTACCGCCATCGTCACCATTGCCGTGGCCGCCCTTCTGCTCTCGCCGTTCATCGCCCTGATTCCCGCCGTGGCCCTGAAGCTCTTCGACCAGGGGGAATCGGGAACGTCGGTCCTCATCACCGCTCAGGGCGTCGGCGCCGTCGTCGGGGCCCTGGCCCTGGCCTCCCTGGCCCGTCGTTACGGACGACGACAGGTGCTGGTGGCCGACCTCCTGGTGCTGCCTGTGCTCCTGATGGCCTACGCCGCCGCCCCCTCTTTGGCGGCCGCAGCGCTGGCCCTCGGCGCGGTGGGCGCCTCCTACGTCACCCTCTTGTCCGGTCTCGGTACGGTCGTACAACTCCGGGCCCCGACTGCCCTTCGGGCGCGCATACTCAGCCTCTACATGGTGGCCCTCGGGTCCGTCTACCCCCTCGGCGCCGTGGTGCAGGGAGCCCTAGGCGACCGCTTCGGCCTCCGCGCCGTCACCGCTGGCTGCGCTGGCATCTTCCTCGCGGTGGTCATGGTCGTCGGCCTGGCGCGCCCGCATCTGGCCCGTGCCCTCGACGATCCAGGACCACCGGTGACCGTCGACCCGCCGGCGATCACCCTGGGCGCGCCCGAGCCGCGGTAGCCAGTTCATTCATGGGAACCAGGCCGCCCGCTCCGGACGTCCAAGCGTGTGACGGTCTTCAGCCCGTCGCACCCGGCCGTACAATGGGGCCAGACGCAAAGGAGCGCTCGTGAAGCGCACTACCTCAGAAGAGCCGGAGATCGACGTCCACCTGGATAGGACACGGCGGAGCACGCGTCGTCGACGTGCCCGCTTCGCCGGCCCGGTCGTTCTCATCGCCGCCTTCGGGTCCGGGTGCGGATCGGGCGGCGGGCCGGTCATGACCAACCCGCCGCCGCCCACCACGACGTCGGCCTCGATCGGTGCCGAACCGCCGCCCACTACCACCACGGTCACCAGTGTCAGCACCACGGCTCGCCAGCCCCTCTCCGTACCGACGGCGGTGGTGACGACGCGTCCGCCGTCCGGGTCTGCGGGGGTCGGGATGATCGCCAATCCGCCGCCGCCCACCACGACCACCACGTCGATCATCGTCATCGCCAACCCCCCGCCGCCCTCCACCACGTTGGGCTCGGTCATCATCAGCAACCCCCCGCGGCCGAGGGCCACCGGGTCGACCGTCCCCACCCCGTGAGCCTCGAGCCGCCCGTCCCCGTGGTGGCTCAGGGTCATGACGCCGACGTGGTCACCGCAGAATGGAGGAGACGGACGGAAGCCGAGTACACCTCGGCCGCCATCGCCGGCCAGGTCACCCTGTGGCTCATCCAGCTCGGGGCACCTCCTGATCTGATCCGGAACGGCCTTGCCGTCGTGGAGGACGAGCTGGCCCATAGCGAACTGTCGGCGGAGGTTGCCGATCGCGCCGGGGGAGTTGCCGGCTCGCCGGTCATCGACCCCGCGTCGCTGGTCCTGCGTGGGGGAGACGATCCCGGGGCCGCGCTCCTCTCGTCAGTCGTGCGGTTCTTCTGCCTAGGAGAGACCGTCGCCGTGCCACTGTTCCGCATGCTGCGCCGGGGATGTTCGGCGCCGATCGCCCTCCGAGCGCTCGACCGGGTGATGCGGGACGAGGGTCGCCATCGTCAGTTCGGATGGGACGTGCTCGATTGGGCCCTTCTCGTCGGCGGGGCGTCGGTTCAGGATGCGGTGGCCGCTCAGGTTCCCGCCATGCTGCACGAGATCGTCTCGGCGTACACGAGCCACGGCAACGAGCCCGAGGCCGAACTGAGCCTGAACGCGCGGGCGTGGGGCCTGGCTCCCCCGAGGGACTACTCCAGTACGGTCGCAACCGCCCTGGCCCGTGATGTCCTGCCTCGCCTCGCGGCACGGGGCATCCTGATCTCTTGATCCCGGCCGCCTCCTCGCGCTGCTGACCCGCACGGGGTCAGTCCATGTTGCGGCTGCTTCAGCCCGGGCGGAACGGGCGCAGCCCGTCGTCGGGGTTGGAGAGGGGAGTGGTGACGCCGACGCTGGCCGCGAGGTTGTTCCACGACTCCCGGTTCCATCCCGCGATCGAGTCCTGGACGGTGCCGTCGGGGCCGACCAGGAAGATGGTTGGGACCGCCTCCAAACCGTAGGCCTGGGAGACGTCGTAGGGGGCGGCTTCGCTGAGGGTGAGAACCCGCTGGCCCTCCTGCTCGGCGAACCGGGTCAAGTCGTCGGGCGGATCCTGGCCGACGGCAACCACTCGCGCCCCGCCCTCGGCCAGGGCGGTGAGCATGGGCGCCACCATCTTGCAGACCGGACAGCTGACCTTGAAGAAGCTCAGTACCGTCGGGCCCTCGCCCCAGGGATCGCTGACCGTTCCGCCGTCGACGGCGGGGAGTGAGAACGACGGGGCCTTGTCTCCAGCGCGCAACATGACCACCATGGTACGAGACGGCGGCGGTACGCTCGCAAAATGGCCAGCAAGAAGAAGCGGAACCCGCCGCGCCCGTCCTCGGCGTCTCGTGGCAGCACGAGGCCGGGGGTCACCAGGCCGCCGGCGGCGGGGCCCCGCCCTTCCGCGGCCAAGCCGGCGGCGACCCGGCCGGCGCCTGGCCCCAAGGGGCCGAGTCGTGCCGAGCGACTGGCGGCGGCCGAGAAGGCCCGGCGCAGCAAGGCCATGCGGTCCCGGGCCCTCATCGCCGCGGCCATGGTCGGGGTGATCACCGTCATTACCGTCACCGTGATCTCCAGCCGCCGGTCGAACGACCGGGTGGTGGCGAAGCTGGAGGCCAGCGGCTCCTGTTCGTACGACACCAAGTCCGACAGCGACGGGGGCGCCGGCAACAACCACGTCGACGGGGACGTCAAGTACGACACCGACCCTCCCGCCGGCGGCAATCACAACCCTAAGGCGACCGCGGCCGGCGTGTACACCGTGGAGAACAAGCCGCCCGACGCCCAACTCGTCCACTCCCTCGAGCACGGCTACGTCGACATCTGGTACCGGCCCGACATCGCACCCACCATCCTCGAACAACTGAAGGCGCTGGCCGGCCGCGACGACCGTGATGTGCTGCTGGTGCCACGGGAGTCGCTCAAGCAGCCCGTCGCCGCCACCGCCTGGCACCGGCGCCTCCTGTGCTCGCAACCCGACATCCAGGCGCTGGATCAGTTCGCGGCGACCTACCGGAACAAGGGCCCGGAGAAGATCCCCCACTGAGACGCGCGAGACTGCGGGGATGAGATCCACTCGGAGCGGCTGGGCGGTGAGCCTGGCCATGCTGGGACTCCTCCTTTCCGCCTGTAGCAGTGCCAAGCCCAGCGTGACCGCGAGCGCCGAAGCCCTGGCCGCCACGTCGGAAACCAGCACGGCCTCGACCGCATCCAATTCGACCACCACGGAGCCGTCCACCACCACTTCGACGACGATGCCGCCCACGACCAAGGTAACGACCCCGCCGCCCCCCGGGCTGGGCGCGGGTGGGCGCGGTCCGGCGGTTCTCGCCCTGCAGCAGCGGCTGGACGCTCTGCACTACTGGATCGGCACGCCCGACGGCGTCTTCGCCCAGGACACGGTCTATGCCGTCCAGGCTTTCCAAAAAGTGACCGGCATGGCCCGCACCGGCCGGGCCACCGACGACGTGGTCAAGGCCATGGAGACGGCCACCACGCCCGCCCCGCTGGTCCCCGGCGGCGAGCCCAACCGGATCGAGGTGGACATCCCCCGCCAGGTTCTGTTCCTCTACGAGGGCAACAGTCTGTCGAAGATCCTGCCCGTGTCGACCGGCAGCATGGAGCGGTTCTGCTCCGAGGGCTACTGCCGCATCGCCGGCACCCCCACCGGCGCCTTCAAGGTCTACCGGCAGGATTCGGGCTGGAACGAAGGGCCGCTGGGCTCGCTCTACAACGCCAACTTCATCGTGGGCGGCATCGCCATCCACGGCGCCACCTCCGTGCCGGCCCAGCCGGCGTCGCACGGCTGCATCCGCATCCCGATGAGCGCGGCGGAGTGGTTTCCCTCGAAGGCGCGGATCGGTACGCCGGTCTACGTGACGGGCGGCCCCAACACCGTCTCGGCCAACGACATCGTCGGCCCGGCTCCTGCCACCACGGTGCCGGCGCCCCGCACCGTCCAGCCGACCCCGACTACCACCCCCCGCCTCCTCGGCGGCCTGCTGGGCACCTGAGCGCCCGGCAACGCAACCCTCACCTCTCAGTGGGTGGGCGTGGGCGAGCCTTCCTCGTCATAGCCGGCATAGCCGGTGGACTCCAGTTCCTCGGCCAGTTCCGGGCCGCCGCTGGCGACGATGCGGCCCTTGCGCAGCACTGACACCACATCGGGCCGTAGCTCCCGCAGGAGCCGGCTGTAGTGGGTGATGACGAGCACGCCCAGGCCCACCTCGTTGGTGATGACCTCGATCCGCTGCGAGACCGCCTTGAGGGCGTCCACGTCGAGTCCGGAGTCGATCTCGTCGAGAACGGCGATCCTGGGCGCCAGTACGCCGAGCTGGAGGGTCTCGTTGCGCTTCTTCTCCCCGCCGGACAGGTCGACGTTGAGGGGGCGGGCCAGCAGGGCGGGGCTGACGCCGATGCGCACCGCCTCCGCCGCCACCAGGGCGACGATGTCGTCGCTGGCCCGGCCCTGGGCGGCCAGGGCGGCGGCCATGGCGTCCTGGAGGGAGACGCCGGGAACCTCGGTGGGGTACTGCATGGCCAGGAACATGCCGGCCTGGGCCCGCTTCCACGACGGCATGCCGAGCAGCTCGACCCCGTCGAGGGTGACGCTGCCGCTGTACACCTCGTAGCCGGGAGCGCCCATGATGACGTGGGACAGCGTGGACTTGCCCGACCCGTTCGGGCCCATGACCGCATGCACCCGACCGCTGGAGACCTCCAGGTCGACGCCCCGTAGGATCTCCTTGCCGCCGACGCCCGCCCGCAGCCCGGAAACGACGAGAGAGCTCATGCCCCGACCTCGACCATCACGTCGCCATCCTCGACTCTCACGTTGTAGACGGGCACGGCAACGGTGGCCGGGAACGATTGAGGCTCACCGGTGACCAGGGAGAAGCTGCTTCCGTGCTTCCAGCACTCGATCTCGCGCTCGTCGGGCCAGACCTCACCCTCGGCCAGAGAGAAGTCGGCGTGGCTGCAGCGGTCGCCGATGGCATAGAAGTCATCCTCGATGCGCACGACGCAGACCCGTTGGCCGGCGACGTCGAACCGCCGGGCCGTCCCGGCCGCCAGTTCCGCGACCGCACAGACGCGTGTGCCGGTCACGCCAAGGTTCCGGTGCGTTCGGCCAGGCGACGGACCAGGGTGCTCCGCAGGCCGGTAAGCGCTTCGGAGACGGGCAAGCGGTCGAGCACCTCGGCGAAGAAGCCCAGGACGATGAGGCGCTCCGCTTCCTCCGGGGGGATGCCGCGGCTCTCGAGGTAGTAGCGCTGCTCGTCGTCGACGGGGCCGACAGCGGAGGCGTGACTACACACCACGTCGTTGGTCTCGATCTCCAGGTTGGGCACCGATTCGGCGCCCGCCCCCTCGGACAGGACCAGGTTGCGGTTGGTCTGGAAGGCGTTGGTGCCCCGCGCCTCCTTGCCCACCCGGATCAGCCCCGAGTACACCGACCGGGCGTGGTCCGACACCGCGCCCTTGAACAACAGGTCGCTGGTGGTTTTGGGGGCCACGTGGTCCTGGACGGTGCGGAAGTCGTGCATACGGTGACCGTCGGCGAAGTAGACGGCGGTGAGGTAGCTGGTGCCGCCCTTGCCGTCGATGCGGGAGTCGGTCCGCACCCGGGCGTAGTCGCCGCCTAGGGCGACGACCGACGATCGCAGGATCGCGTCGCGCCCGACCCGGCTGGACTGGTAGCCGACCTGGAAGACGCGGGCGCCAAGATCCTGGACGTTGAGGTAGCGCAGGCGGGCGGCGTCGGCCACGTCGAGCTCCACCACGGGGTCGGAGAAGGCGGCGACATCGGAGGAGGACTGGTGCTCGATGACGGTGGCGTCACTGTCCTCGCCGGCGGCGACGATGGTGCGGGAGAAGGACGCGACGCCGTCGCCGTCGAGGTGGTGGACGATCACGATGGGCCGCTCGACCACCATGCCGCGGGGGATGCGGACGACGGTGGCGCCGGGTAGGAACGCAGCGTTCAGCTCGGTGAAGGCGTCGGTCACCGAGCTCCGGCCCAGGAGATCTTCGCCGTCGGGCAGGTCGGCGGCATCAGCGATGACCAGGCCCCGGGCGGCCAGGGCGCGGTCGACCTCGATGCGGGCCGGTCGTCCGTTGTGGACGACGACGAGGGCGGCCCGCTCACCGGTGCCCTCGGGAACGGTGGTCGGTTCGGCGGCCCAGTCCCGGCCGCCGGCGCTGGCCGGACGGTAGGCGTCGAGGTCGAGCTCGCCGATGCGGCTGTAACGCCAGATCTCCTCGGTGGCGTCCGGGATCGACCCGGCGTTGAAGCGCTCGGCCGCAGCCGTGCGCAGCGCCTGCAACCACCCCGGACCGCCAAGTGAGGCGGCGGCGTCAGCGGTGAACGTGTTCAGAACGTGACCCTTCTTCTCGCGCCGTGCGCCGCTGTCGACGGCCTCTGGCCACGAGTCTAGAGGTCTCTTCGCGGAACAGTTGCCAGCACGGGATGGCTGGTCGGCCTATGTTCTTGACCTCAACACATCGAGGGGGCACTCCGTTGCGCTTGCGCGTCGTCATCGTGTCCGTCGTGTTCGCTGCCGCGTGCGGCGGGGTGAGCGACAAGCCGTCGACGGGAGGGGCCCAAGCGACGGGGGTTGCGCTGCCGGACGAGCAGCAGACGCTCACGGTTGCAACGCCCGGCGGCGCGGCCCCGACCGAGCACCCGGCGGCGATGGCGGCCACGGCATGGACGCGGAGGTAGGCGGTCTCAGATCGAAGGACGGGCGCGCAGGATCTGCTCGACCTGACGCCGGCTGCTTCGGCGAGAGCCATTGACGTCGTGAGAGTCCAGCCATGGCCATCAGCACCGACAGCTATGGCCCACTGGAGGAGGCTCAGCTCGGGCGGGTGTGACCGACCTCGGTCGGGCGGTTGCTGTCGGCGTCGTCACTGCGGCTGACGCCGTCGGCACCCAGTTCCCGCGGCGATTCGGGGGCGCCAGGGGCCGGGCGTACCACGCGCCCTGCCGCCTGGTCGACCAGGCGGCCGACCTCGGCCCCGTCGATCGTCTCCTTCTCGAGCAGTGCCCGGGCGACGAGGTCGAGGCCGCCCCGCAACTCGCCGAGGACCTGGCGGGCCCGGTCCTCCTGAAGGCGCAGGATGTGCTCGACTTCCTCGTCGACCACCCGCGCCGTGTCGTCGCTGTAGTCGCGACTGTGCATGAGATCCTCGCCCAGGAACACCATGCCCTGTGAGCCCCACGCCATGGGGCCGACCCGGTCGCTCATGCCCCACTCGCGTACCATCTTCCGGGCCAGCTCGGTGCAGCCGACCAGGTCGTTGTTGGCGCCGGTGGAGCGGTTGCCGAACACGAGCTCCTCGGCGATGCGCCCGCCCAGGCGGACGGCGAGGGAGTCCTCGATGTAGGGCTGGGTGTAGATGTGACGCTCCTCCATGGGGAGCTGCTGCGTCACGCCCAGGGCCATACCCGAGGGCAGGATGGTGACCTTGTGCACGGGGTCGGCGTGCTCGAGGGCATAGGCAAGCACGGCGTGACCGCCCTCGTGGTAGGCGATGACCTCCTTCTCCTGTCCGGACAGGGCCATCGACTCCCGCCGCTGGCCCATGAGGATCCGGTCGCGGGCGGCCTCGAAGTCGTCCATGTGGACGTCCTTGGAGCCCCGTCGCACGGCGTGGAGGGCGGCCTCGTTCACCAGGTTGGACAGATCGGCGCCACTCATGCCCGGCGTGCCCCGGGCGATCACCGAGAGGTCGACATCGGAGGAGATCCGCTTGTCTTTGGTGTGCACGACCAGGATCGGGAGGCGCTCCTCCAGGTCGGGGAGGGGGACGACCACCTGGCGGTCGAAACGGCCGGGCCGCAGCAGGGCGGGGTCGAGGATGTCGGGACGGTTGGTGGCCGCCATCATCACCACGCCCTCGGTGGTCTCGAAGCCGTCCATTTCGGACAGCATCTGGTTGAGCGTCTGTTCCCGCTCGTCATGGCCGCCGCCGAGGCCGGCGCCCCGCTTGCGGCCGATCGAGTCGACCTCGTCGACGAAGATGATGCAGGGAGCCTGCTTGCGAGCGGTCTGGAACAGGTCACGCACCCGGGCGGCGCCCACGCCGACGAACATCTCCATGAAGTCGGAGCCGGTGATGGACATGAACGGTACGCCGGCCTCGCCGGCTACGGCCCGGGCGATCAGGGTCTTGCCGGTACCGGGAGGGCCGACCAGCAGCACGCCCTTCGGAATACGGGCCCCGATGTCGTGGAACTTGGCCGGGGCCTTCAGGAAGTCGACGACCTCGTTGATCTCCTGCTTGACGCCCTCGTAGCCGGCCACGTCGGCGAAGGTCGTCTTGGGCTTCTCGGTGGTGTACACCTTGGCCTTCGACCGACCGATCGACATGATCCCGGCCATCTGGCCCTGGGCCCGGCGACCCATCCACCACCAAAAGGCCACCAGCAGCCCGATGGGCAGGACCCACACGATGATGGAGCCGATGAGGTTGGTGCTCGGGGGGTGGTAGTCCTCCTTCACGCCCTTCTCCCGCAACAGCGAGATGTCCTGGTCGGGGATCCGGGTCGGGGCGGTACTGGTGAACTTCTTGCCGTCCTTGAACTCGCCGCTTATGCGCGAGGTGTCGTTGTCGATGTCGATCTTCGCCACCTGGCCGGCCCGGACCCGGTCGAGGAAGGTGGAGTAGTCGATCTTGTCGCTGCTCGAGCGGGTCATGGCCGGAGCGGCGAGCAGGGCGAGCAGGGCGACACCGATCAGCACCCAGACCACCGGTCGCGGCCAGTTGGTGCCGGAACCTGGCAGATTGCCTGTACCTGGGGATTTTCCTGTGCCTGGCTTGCCAGTGCCCTGCGGCCGGTCGTTGCGCGCGCCGCGCGGGTCGGGGGGCGGGGGAGTCACCTCGCCATGGTAGGCCGTGACCACCTCTTACCGGGCTCGTCCCGCCCGTGGCCCCGGCGTCCATCCGCGCCGGAGCCCGCACCGGGCGGTACTTTGCTCTGATGTTCCGCCCGCGCCTGTGTGCCCGACCGGGCTGCGGGGCGCCCGCGGCGGCGATGCTCACCTTCCAGTACGCGACCCGGACCGTCTGGTTGCTGGACCAGGCCGAACCTGATCCCGCCGCCATCGACCTGTGCGCCCGCCACGCCGACCGGACGGCGCCGCCCAACGGCTGGACGGCGTACGACCGCCGGACCGGGGCTTCGGACGTGTCGACCTCGGTGGCGTCCTAGCCGTCCCTACGCTGGGGCCGTGGAACCCGAGCCCCAGCCAGTCGACGCTCAGCCGGTCGAGCCCCAGCCGGTCGACGCTCCGTCAGCCGGACCGCAGTCAGGCGGCCCCCAGCCAGTCGATGCTCCGCCGGGCGACGCTCCGTCAGCCGGACTCCAGCCAGGCGGGCCCCAGCCAGGCCAGCCGGACGTCCCGGCTCGGGCCCGATGGGGTCTGGGCGACGTGGCCCTGGGCCTGTTCGCCGGTCTGGCGCTGTCGAGCATGCTGACGGCGTTGTGGCTGGCGGCGTCGGGCGACACCGAGCTCGACCTGACCGGCCAGGCGCTGAGCCAGGTCGGGCTGTGGACCGGCCTGGTGGGGGCGACGGTGCTGGCCAGCCGGAGGAAGGGCGCCGGGAGCCTGCGGGCCGACTTCGGGTTCCGGGCCCGCTGGAGCGACCTGGGTGTCGGGGTGGCGGTGGCCGTCGCCGTCCAGGTGGTCGTCCTGCCCCTCGTCGGCCTGCTGCTACGGCCCTTCCTGGGCCAGCCCGAGGTCTCAGGACCGGTCCAGGACCTCATGGACAAGGCCTCGGGGCCGGCGTTCATCGGCCTGATCGCCACCGTGGCCGTCGGGGCGCCCCTCGTCGAGGAGCTCTTCTTCCGGGGCCTACTTCTGCTCTCACTGCGAAAGCGGCGACTGCCGAACGCCGTGGCCATCGCCATCTCGGCGGTGGCCTTCGGCCTAGCCCACGCCAGCACTCTGCCGGCTGACGCGGTGATCCTGGTCATGGTGAGCCTCACCGTCTTCGGCGCCGTCCTCGCCACCCTGGCCGTGCGCACCGGTCGGCTGGGGCCCGGCATCGTGGCCCACGCCACCTTCAACCTCTTCACGGTGATCTTCCTGGCCCTCACCCGCTGAGGGCCAGGAACGATCAGGGCTGAGCGGGCGTACCGATCAGCGTCGGGGCCGTCGTGGTGGTGGTGGTTGTGGTCACTGCCGGGGCCTCGGTGGTGGTCGTCGTGGGGGCCGGAGCCGGCGGCGCAGGAGCCACCGTCGTCGTCGTCGTGTCCGGGGGAGCGACCGCGTTCGGGACAGCCTTGCCCTCGTCGGGCGGCGCCGCCGCCTCCGGGCTGTTGAGCACGTGCACCCGGGTGCCGGCGCCGATCTGGTCGTAGAACGTCGGCGCCGCGTACATGGGTATGCGGATGCAGCCGTGGGATGCGGGGTACGCCGGGATCGACGGCGAGCCGTGGATGGCGATGCCGCCGTTGAAGTACATGGGCCACCACAGCTCACCGAGGGGGCTGACCTCCAGGCCGGACGCCTTCCGGCCGATGCGGAATGACCCGCCCGGGGTGACGGCGGTGTCGCACTCACCGTCGACGCAGTAGTGCTCGCCCGAACCGGTGGAGACGGGCAGGATGCGGGCGAGCGTCCCGTTCACCCAGTGGAACATGACCTGGCGGGCCACGTCGATCTCGATCCTGGTCGGCGCGCCGCCCGGCACCATGGGGCCCGGCTTGGTGGCCTTGGCCAGGGCGGCCTGGGTTTCCGGACCGTCGGCGCCGTCGCGCGTGAGACCCTCCACCTTCTGGAAGGCCATCAGGCTGTAGGTGGTGCGGGCGCCCCACTGCCCGTCGGGCGTACCGATGTCGTAACCCAACTCGGCCAGCCGTTGCTGCATGGCCAGCACCTGGGGGACCGAGGCGGTCGCCGACTTCTGAGGCGCCGACGTCGTGGGCGAGGTCGCCGGCGCCTTGCTGGTGCTGGTGCTGGTGCTGGTGGCGGTGGCGGTGGTGGTGGATGTCGATTCGACGCTGGTGGTCACCTCCACCGTGGTCTCCGGGGCGACAGCGGCGTCGGGGCGTGCCGGGCCGCTACCGGCGCCGGCGGAGGCACAGGCGGCGAAGACGAGCGCCAGCACCGCCAGAGCTGCGGTGGTCGTGTGCTTCTGGATGGACGCCGACCGCATTTCGTTCCTCATAACCGCCTTTGACTGTCGATGCGGCGCAATCGTTCCACAGATTTTCCACCGCAGTCGAAAGGGGCCCTCAAGTCGGAGCCGCCAACCGTCGACAACCGAACCGCCTTGGGAGGCAGAAAGAGGGGTTTCCCCATGAGATGTCCGTCGTGCCGTGCCACCGCGCTGGTGGAAATCGGCCTGCAGCTCGATGGCCGGCAGGTCACCATGCGCTCGTGCTCTCTGTGCGAAGTGCGTTGGTGGGAGCGGGATGGGGAGCGCATGGCCCTCCCGTCGGTGCTGGAGCTCGTCAGCTCCCGCTGACCACATGGCGGCTCTCCGCCGACGAGCCGTCGCCGCAGCGACACTGCCGTCGGGGCCCGAGGTGACAAGATGAGGCCATGTCTGCGAGTCGGCCAGCGGTGGAAGCCATGCGTCCGAGGGTTGATGCGTTCAAGGAGCGGCTGAGCACCAGGCCATCGATCGAGAGCCTCATCACGCTGGGCGTCGTGGCCGCGGCGGTGATCTTCGTGCTGGCCCAGCTCCAGCCCTCGTTGCTCGTGGCCAACACCACGCCGGCCGGAGGAGATACGGGCGCCCACGTGTGGGGCCCCGACTTCCTCCGCCATCATCTGCTGACCAAGGGCCGCATCACGGGGTGGACGCCCGACTGGTACTCGGGATTCCCGGCCTTCACTTTTTACTTCCCGTTGCCGGCGGTGATGATCGCCTTCCTCAGCTTCGTCCTTCCCTACGGGGTGGCGTTCAAGTTGATCACCGTCCTCGGGCTGCTCACCCTGCCTATCGCCGCCTGGGCCTTCGGAAAGCTCGCCGGCATGCGCTACCCCGGGCCCGCGCTCCTGGCCGTGGCCACCGTGCCTTTCCTCTTCGACCGGGGTTTCACCATCTACGGCGGCAACATCCCCTCCACCTTGGCCGGCGAGTTCGTGTTCTCGATCGCCCTGTCGTTGGCGCTGCTGTTCCTCGGCGTGGTGGCCCGTGGGCTCGACACCGGCCGCCACCGGGCGTTGGCGGCCGTCCTACTGGCGGCCACCGGCCTCTGCCACCTCCTGCCCACGATCTTCGCCGTCGCCGGGGCCTGCCTGCTCTACCTGCTCAAGCCCGGGCGCAAGCGCCTGGGCTTCGTCGCCGGCATCCTGGGCGTGGGAGCCCTGTTGGCCGCCTTCTGGTCGGTACCGTTCGTCCTGCGCCTGCCCTATGCCAACAATATGGGGTGGGAAAAGATCACCGAGTACAGCAAGAACCTGTTCCCCCACAACTTGCGCTGGCTGTTGGTCCTCGCCCTCGGGGGAGCGGTCACAAGCCTGATCAACCGGCGCCGCACCGGTCTGTTCCTCACCGCCATGGCCACCATGTGCGGCGTGCTGTTCGTCATGGCGCCGCAGGCCCGCCTGTGGAACGCCCGCGTGTTGCCCTTCTGGTTCCTGTGCCTCTACCTGCTGGCCGGTGCCGCCATCGCCGAGTTGGGTCCGGCCCTCGGGCGCTGGGTCGCCAACGATCCCGAGAACCCCTCGCCCATGGCCCGCCTGGCCACGCCGGTCGCCGCCGCCCTGGTCGTGTGGATCCTGGTCGGCCTGCCCCTGGGCGTGCTGCCGAGCTGGTTGCCGACGCCCAAGACTACCGATGTCAGTTTCATTCCGTCCTGGGCAAAGTGGAACTATTCCGGCTACGAGCGCAAGGCTGCCTATCCCGAGTACAAGGCCCTGATCGACACCATGGCCGAGGTCGGCAAGACCCACGGCTGCGGACGGGCCAACTGGGAGTACGAATCAGGCCTCGACCGCTTTGGGACCCCGATGGCGTTGATGCTGCTGCCCTTCTGGACCGATGGCTGCGTCGGCTCCATGGAAGGCCTCTATTTCGAGTCCTCGGCCACCGTCCCGTACCACTTCCTCTCGGCGGCCGAGCTGTCCAAGGCCCCCTCGAACCCCATGCGCGACCTGCCCTACCCCACCACCAACGTGGCCGACGGCGTGCGCCATCTTCAGTTGCTAGGGGCCAAGTACTACATGGCCTTCTCGCCCGAGACCGTGACTCAGGCCGACACCAACGCCAACCTCACCAAGGTCGCCACCAGTGGCAGGTGGTCGATCTACCAGATCCGTGGTTCCGAGCTGGTGGCGCCGCTGCAGTTTGAGCCTGCGGTGGCCACCGGCCCGATAAAGGGTGAGCAGGGATGGCTCGACCTGGGCGTGAACTGGTACCAGGACTTCTCCGCTCAGGACGTCCTCCTGGCCGCCTCCGGCCCCAAGGAATGGCAGCGGGTCGCGGTCCAGGATCCGGCCAGCGCGGCCAAGACCGTCGTCGGGTCGTCGGTCAAGGTCGACCCCGCCGACCGCCGGCCGGTGGCCCCCATCCAGGTCTCGGCCATCAAGTCGGGCGACGACAGCGTCAGCTTCGACGTGGACAAGGTCGGCTCGCCGGTGCTCGTCAAGGTCTCGTACTTCCCCAACTGGAAGGTCTCGGGGGCCAAGGGCCCGTACCGGGTGACACCCAACCTCATGGTGGTCATACCCACCTCGAAGCACGTCAGCCTTCACTACGGGTACACCGCCGTCGACGGGCTCGGTTACCTGTTGAGCCTGGGCGGGCTGGCGTTGGTCGTCTTCTTTCTGCGACGCGGTCCGGTCGACTTCGGAGCGCCGCAGGGGCCGGAGATGGCCGACGACCCCGACCACTTCGACGTGGACCGTGAGCCCCGGTCGGGCTTCCCGTCGCCACCGCGTCCGCCGGTGACCGTGCCGGACCGCGGCAGCTGAGCTGCCCACTGTCCTCCGCGTGGATCTGACCCGAGCCGAGCCCCTCTCGCGCCGCGCCGAGCGCGCCACAGAAGCGCCTGCCCCCCAGCCCCGAGACGGCCCTCCGTCGCGCTGGCCGGCCGTCGGGGTGGCGGGCGTCCTCATCCTCGGTGTCGTCGTGCGTTTCGTCACCGTGTCGGCCCTGTGGCTCGACGAGGCCCAGACGGTGGCCATCGCCCGTCTCCCGCTCGGGCAGATCCCGGAGGCCCTGCGCCACGATGGCGCGCCGCCACTCTTCTACGTGCTCCTGCACGCCTGGATGGCGCTCTTCGGCACCAGCAACCTGTCGGTACGGTTCCTACCCGGGCTGTTCGCGGTGGGGGCTCTTCCTTTGGCGTGGCTGGCCGGCCGCCGCCTCGCAGGCCCGCAGGTCGGGTGGGCCGCGGTGCTGCTCCTGGCGTCCTCCCCGTTCGCCGTCCGGTATGCCGACGAGGCCCGGATGTACTCGCTCGTGATGTTGCTCGTGTTCGTCGGCTATCTCGCCGTGACCGAGCTCCTCGAACGGCCACGGTCGGCCCGAGCCGCCATCGGGGTCGGCTCGGTCACCGCGGCGTTGCTGCTGACGCACTACTGGTCGATCTACCTCCTTTTTGTCGTGGGCCTGACCTTGGTGGTCGTGGCTCGGCGGCCGACGTCGCCAGCCCGGGACGGCGCCCGTCGCGGCCTTGTCGCCATGGCCATCGGGTCGCTGCTGTTCCTCCCGTGGGCCCCGTTGTTCCTGTTCCAGCTCCGCCATACCGGCACGCCTTGGGGATCCCCCGGCCGCCTGCGCTCACTGGTCGACTCGGTCTTCAACTTCGCCGGCGGCTACTCGGATCCCGGGCTGTTGCTGGGCCTGGGCATGTGCGCCCTGATCGTCCTGGCCCTGGCCGGCCGCGCCGTGGACGGAGGACGGATCGAGATAGACCTTCGCACCCGTCCCGGCGGTCGCCGCTTGGCCGTGGTCGGCTTCGGCACCTTGGCCGTGGCCATCGTGGCCACAGTGGTCGGGCGATCGGCCTTCGCTGTCCGTTACGCCGCCGTCATGTTCCCGATGGTGCTCCTGCTGGCGGCCATGGGCACGGCTGTGCTCGGCGACCGCCGGGTGCGGCACGGGGTGCTTGCCGCCGCCGTCGTACTGGGGTTCTGGGGCATCGCCCCGAACGTCTTCGGCAACCGGACCTCCGCGGCCCGGGTGGCATCGGCACTTCGAGCCGGTGCCGAGGACGGCGATGTGATCGCCTACTGCCCCGACCAACTGGGTCCATCGGTGAGCCGGCTGCTGCCGCCCGGGCTCGACCAGCTGACGTTCCCGCGCCGCACCCCGCCGGGCATCGTCGACTGGGTCGACTATGCCGAGGTGAACGCAGCCGCGCAGCCCCAGCTGTTCGCCCAGATGCTCCTCGACCGGGCCGGGCCCGCCAACACGGTCTGGGTGGTCTGGGCCCCTGGCTACCGAACCTTCAAGGACAAATGCCAAGGCCTTCTTGGCGCCCTCGACCTGGCCCGCCGGGACAACACCCGCCCGGTCAAGCTGCCGAAAGACTTCGAGCACCCCGGCCTGATCCGTTTCCCGCCGACATGAGCGAGCACCGAAGCGAAGCGGAGGAGCGCAGCGCAGGGACATCCAGGGATGTGAGCCCACCGGCGTTGGTCGCGCTGCGGGTGGCCAAGCTGAGCATCTTCTTCCCGATGTGGAACGAAGAGGACTACATCCGCGCCACCGTCGACGCGGCCCGTGAGGTGTGCGGGCACATGCTGGCCGCGAGCGAGATCGGTGACTACGAGCTGCTCATCGTCGACGACGCCTCTACCGACGCGACCGGCGCGATCGCCGACGCGCTGGCCGCCGCCGACCCGCGGGTTCGCGTTGTCCACCACCCCGCCAACCGGAAGCTGGGGGGCTGCATCAAGACCGGGTTCGCCCACGCGCGTGGCGACCTGGTCCTCTATACCGACGCCGATCTGCCGTGCGACCTGGCCGAGCTCCGGAAAGCCTGCCGGCTGCTCCGCTATTACCGGGCCGACATCGTCACCGCCTACCGCCACGACCGCACCGGCGAAGGGCCCCGGCGGGTCGTGTACTCGTGGCTGTACAACTGGCTGATCACGCTGGCCTTCGGCGTTCACATCCGGGACGTCAACTTCGCCTTCAAGCTGTGCCGGCGGAGCCTGTTCGACCAGATCGAGCTGACCAGCGAGGGATCGTTCATAGACGCCGAGCTTCTCATCCGCGCGCAGGGCCTGGGCTTCCGAATCATCCAGTTCGGCGTGGATTACTTTCCCCGCTCCGTCGGCGTGTCGACGTTGTCGTCGGGGACGGTGATCGCCACCATCCTGCGGGAGATGCTGGCGCAGGCACCGCAGCTGAGAGCCTTGCGCCCCTCCGGCGCTCAGTCCCCGTCGACCCCCGATCGTGACGGCCCGATCGTGACGGCCCAATCGTGACGAACAGGCTGCTCATCGTCAACGCCGACGACTACGGGCTCACCGAGGCCGTCTCCGCCGGGATCCTCCGGGCCCACCGCCACGGCCTGGTCACCAGCACCTCGGCCCTCACGCTGGCTCCCGGGTTTGCGCCCACCGGCGCCTGGTTGGCCGACGAGGCGGGGCTCGGCGTCGGCGTCCACCTGGCCGCCGTGGGCGAGGACCCGCCATTGCTGGCCGCGAGGGAGATCCCGTCCCTCGTCGACCGCCG